>JAUWWJ010000437.1 GCA_030616935.1 Planctomycetaceae bacterium | reverse complement strand
CTTCATGGCGAGATGTTTGTCAGTGGATTCAAACAGAGACAGCCCCGACGGACTGTTTTTTGACGCCACGCGGTGCATCAAGTTTTCTCTGGCAGGCACAAAGACCAGAGGTCGTTGCCTGGAAAAATGTGCCTCAAGACCCGGTTTCAATTTTGGAATGGAGACAGCGGATCATTGATTGCTTCTCCTATGATGGGACAATCAAGAACATGGCTCGAAGCACATGTGTTTTAGGGGTGTCTCGGCTGAACAGGGTGGCAGATGTGTATGGTGCTAACTTTGTCGTTGCCCCACGTAAGAGTTTTCTTGCCATGCGTCGTCCGCCAAAGGTGGCTTACAAGAATACGGACTATGTGGTGATCAGGCTGCCTATTCAGGACTAATATGGAAATTGGAAGAAAGGTGGTGTTGCTACCAAGTAATGCCAAGCCTCTTGCATTGCAGTTGGAGAGCCTTTGCGAAAGCAGGGAGTGGGTAATCAACTTTTTTTGCAGTAGCCCAAAAGTATGTTGAGTCAACAATTTTTGTCGGTAGTGCTCCTGTGCGGGTAGCATTTGCAACTCGTTCGCAATACTCGATGTCTTCAGGTCTTGTTGCACGTAAACCGGTGACTAGTCGGTCTTTCAATGAGACTTCTTCGTTTGCCGCCTTGGGTACTTCGGCGTGAATGAAATTCATGAGAGGAACTATCAGAAGCGCTGTGGCAATGACTGCACTTAACTTTCTTGATGACATTAGGAGATACTCCCTCTATTTACGGACTTCTTAATTACTTGTCAGATCTGTTATCTGCCTTCAGGTGCTGCTTTTCATTTGAATTGTGCCAGGGCATACGATTTCTTTCCAGATCGTAATACCAGCGAGGTTCTTTCGGCCAAATCGGCTGAGGTGATGTGATATGCAAAATCGGAGACCCTCACGTTATTTATGTAAGCTCCGCCTTGTTCTATCGTGCGACGAGCTGCTGACCGGCTTGCGGCAAGTTTTGTGGCTACCATTACCTCCACAAGGGGAAGCCCATCACCAGAGAGTGACTCTAATGAGAACTGATGGCTCGGAACGTCAGCAAAAATTTCAGTTAATGTATCGTCGTTGAGATTGTCAATTGCTGCGCCAAAAAAAGCTGCAGTGGCTTGTCGCGCTGTACGGAGGCCATCGGGACCGTGGACAAGTTGAGTGAGTTCTTCTGCGAGCCGTCGCTGAATCGCTCTACCGGCAGGATTAGTTTCTTGCTCTTGTGTGAGCGACTGACATTCCTCGAGCGACAGCTCAGTGAGCCTGAGCAAACATGTCTGAGCATCATTGTCGCTCAGATTCATCCAGTATTGGTAAAAACGGTACGGACTTGTTCGTGAGGGGTCGAGCCATACTGCGCCGCTTGCAGTTTTGCCCATTTTTGAACCGTCAGACTTGGTCAAAAGCGGGCAGGTAATGCCATGAAGATCGAAGCCTCGTAAGCGTCGCCCGAGTTCAATGCCTGCAGTGATATTTCCCCATTGGTCACTGCCCCCAATCTGGACGCAACAGTCATATTTGTCAGCAAGGTGTACGAAGTCCCACGACTGAAGAAGCATGTAGCTGAATTCGGTGTACGACAGGCCGCCTTCGCGATCAAGGCGGCTTTTTACTGAATCCTTTGCAAGCATTTGGGAGAGCGGCACATTCTTGCCAACATCACGAAGAAATTCCAGGTATCCGACGCCCCGCATCCAATCGGCATTGTTAACAATATGAATCTTCTGATTCGTTGATTCCAGGAGACCCTTTATCTGATCTCCAACGGCTGAAATATTTGCTTCTAGTGCGTCGTGCGAGAGAAGATTTCGCTCTTCGCTTCGCCCGCTTGGGTCACCAATCATACCAGTGGCGCCGCCAATAAGCGCAATAGGTTCGTGGCCAGCGCGTGCCACTCGTCTCAATAAAATAATAGCTACAAGATGTCCAACATGAAGACTGTCTGCAGTTGGATCAAACCCGGCGTAGATTCGCCTGCCGGGTGTTGTGAGCCAGTCGTGCAAACTATTGGTGTCCGTGGTTTGGTGTACTAAACCACGTTCGCTGAAATCAGTTATGAGATTTTTGGACATTGTTCTTGATGATTGGCGGATTTTGAACTAACGCCAGATGTCACTTCCAGAAAAGGGATGAGCGTGGTTGTCCAGACTCGGTTTCGGCAACACTTTTAAAATCTGTTCAGCGAGACGAAGATCTTCTTTTGAAGTGATTTTTAAATTCATCGGTGAGCCAGGTACTACTGATACTGAGTGTCCTGCGGCTTCAGCCATTTGTGCTTCGTCTGTAGCGGTTCGCTGAGTGTCTTTTTCAAAAGAGTCAGCGAGTAATGCACGACTGAATACTTGTGGGGTTTGTGCTTCCCAGAGATTTGTTCTATCGACCGTATCTTCGATGCACAGCCGTTCATCCGTTCGCTTGATCGTG
>JAUWWJ010000387.1 GCA_030616935.1 Planctomycetaceae bacterium | reverse complement strand
GTTTGCACAGGAACCGAATGTAAAAGAAAAATTAAAGAGCCCACGAGGGTTATGCTTTTCATCACGAAGCGCTTCACTGTCTGGGAGTGTTCGAAATGTTGCAGGAACACCTATTGGGTTGCCATCAATGAATACCTGAACGACATATTCTGTGTCAGATGAGAGATTCTGAAGCGTTGTCCACCCGGTGAAATCGTGGCTTGATTCGGTTTGCACCTTTTCTGAAACACCATCTAATGATGCACTGTCTTTTCCATAACGGAATTCAATTGTTGCTGGCTCATTTGTACGAGCCCAGACTCGCACACTTGTGCTTGTCACTTCACCAAGAAGTGGGCCATGGGAAATGACTGGTGCGTTGGCACCGACAGCTCCTCCGCAGAACAGCAGGCTCGCCATGAAAAATCCTGCTGGTTTCCAAAAGAAGTGAGTCGCTATTCGTGCATTCATAAAACCTAAGCCTTTTATTCAAAATGTTCGATCAAGAAAGGGAGTTTTAAAAACTCAATTAGAGACAGCATTCAATGCCTCAAACAGCATAAGGACGAAAATAGAATACCATTCGTCAAAGCATATTTTTGGGAAAGCAAAAGTTCCTTGGTAGCAGGACTGGTTTTACTGTCCTCGGTTCGTCACCATAGTGTCATGAAATATTCATATGACGATCTCCCTGCTGAATTCCTGACGTGTCCAGACCGGACAGCGACAGGCTCTGAGAAATGGGATCGCTATGCCGGACAGGTGACACCCTCGGGAGAAACGATTCTTCCATTTTGGGTTGCTGACATGGACTTTCAGTCACCTCAAGTCGTTCTCGATGCTATTCATCGTAGGACTGATCATGGTGTCTTTGGGTATACCCATGACACAGAAACGGTCCGCTCGACGCTTACAGACCACCTCAAAGAGCAACATCATTGGACGATTGATCCATCATGGATACTTGGTGTGCCAGGGATTGTGACCGGTTTATCGATCACAGCACGCTTGTTATCTGCACCTGGCGACGGTATTGCGACACTCACGCCGATCTATCCACCATTTTTATTTCTTCCAAAATTAGCTGGGCGACGATGTGTGCAAATCCCCATGCATGCAAACCCTGCTATGCAGCGATGGACGATTGATTGGGACGAATTTGAAGCAGCTCTTACCCCAGATGTAAAGATTTTCTGGCTTTGCCATCCTCATAATCCGACAGGAATGGTTTTTGACAAAGAGGATCTCCTTCATATTGCTGACATCTGCGAAAGAAAAAATGTCACAGTTGTGAGTGATGAAATCTGGGATGACATCATTCTTGATGAGAACATCCAACACATTCCATTTGCCAGCTTGGATCACCCAACTGCAAAGCGAGCAATAACATTTGTCGCTGCATCAAAAACATGGAATATCGCCGGACTTGGCTGTGCTGCAGCGATCATTCCTGAGAAACGCCTGCGACAGCAGTGGCGGCAGGCTGGCGGTGGGCTTGTGCCGATGGTGAACCCGCTAGGCTATGCAGCATCAGAAGCAGCATGGCGAGATGGTGATCCATGGAGACAACGGCTCATCCAGGTTTTACGATTCAATCGAGAATGTGCTCTTGCAACTATTGAACAGATACCTGGTATCTCATGTATTTCACCACAGGCAACCTACCTTCTCTGGCTCGATTGCAGAGAGTGGATGTCTTCTCAACCACCCAGCCGGCAGCATCCTCAACAGGCATGTGAAGAAGCAGGGATTGGCCCATCGAATGGAAATGATTTCGGAAGCCCGGGATTTCTAAGAATCAATTATGGGTGTCCACCCGAATTGCTAAAGGAAGGTTTGAAGCGTCTCCGCAACGCGTTTCAGGACATAGAAACTTTTCGGTCATCAGGACGTTAAAGAGAAAGAGCGTCGTGCTGCCCAAAGCGAAGTGCTCAGAGGGTTGATCTCGGCCCACAAAGGTCGAACAACCAACACATTTTGGTAAAGCGACTTTCTCTGTTACGCTGATCTTTTGGGGTTTTTGGGATTTGGATTCCCCCCCGTATAAACACAACTAAAGGTGACCTATGCGAATCGTAACGACATGTTTACTTATTGCTTTTACCTGCCTTGCATTGTCTGTCTTAGTGAGCGGAGTTGCGAAGGCTGAAGAAAAGGCAAGGAAAAAGCCTGACCCAGCCAAAATGTTTGAAAAGAAAGATGCCGACGGTGACGGGGCTCTTACTCTTGATGAATTCAAAAAAGGCATGAAGGACAAGCAGCTAGAAGGCGCAGAAAAACGTTTCAAGAGACTCGACGCAGATGGAGATGGAAAAGTCACTCTCGAAGAAATGAAAGCCGGCCTAGCTAAGATGGGTCAGAAAAAGAAGTAAAGAGTAAGAATTCTGTAAATTTGTGAGATTTTTTAGAAATTTTGACGCACTGTTCTACCTAGAAACCATGTTGCTGTCTTGCCTATTATCTCCTTGAATAGAAGAATACTGGTGAGCCACAATGCGTTGTGGCTCACCAGCTTATTGAACAGACATCTGGAAGGACCGTTCACATGAACATCTCTCTATTACATTTGAAAAATTACTTGCAGCTGAGCAACAGGCTGACTCGTACAGGTCTTCTCGTTGTCTTCTCCTTTTTTTCGTTACCTTTCATTGCTGATACAGCACATGCACAAACCCGTGCTGCTATGCAAAAACGTGCTGCCATGCAAAAACGATTACAGGCAGCAAAGCAGTCGCAAAAGCAATGGACACCTCCGCCGATTCGACTGCCAGAAGCCGTTATTGAAAAACCAAAAGGTCAAATACTCTCTGTCAAAGAGATTGATCGGGATACCACCG
>JAUWWJ010000221.1 GCA_030616935.1 Planctomycetaceae bacterium | reverse complement strand
GTGGCCGGTAATAGGGCGCTATTTCAGCATTTGGATTGACGATATGTTCGAGTAACCAGTCGCGGCTGATGCCTGTTTGGTTTTGAATTGTTGTCAGATCGGGCCCTACTGTATTTCCACGGCCATTCTTGGCATGGCACTTGTAACAGCCTCCAAGAACCGAGTGAAAGAAAAGCCTTCTGCCAACGGCAGGATCGGGTTCACGTGATGACTCCGCAACCAGTGCGCACCACGCCTTGAGATCAGTCACGGGAGGCTTTTCTGGTAGTTGCCGCCCCGTGATTCCTGCTGATAGTGTTCGATACGCTTCTTGCGAGATGGTCTCACTTGTTGACTCAGTCAAGAGATGAAGCAGTCCGTTATGGTCGGCGGCACTTGGTGTGAGTCCTGCGATTGCGTCCGCTCTGAGATCTTCACTGAGTGTTTGGTCTGCTGCCAGTTTTGCAAGCACCCGCATGCGATTCGGATTTGGATGAATGGCAAGCGAGTGGATAGCCTCTCGCTTCATAATTTCATGTTCTGAGTCGGCGAGGCTTGCTAGATTTTCGACAGTGAGTTTCTTATGACTGACGTTAACGCTTCGTAACGCTAACGCTCGGATATGGGGTGCCTTCGCTGTGTTGATTGCCAATTCAAGGAGTGTGTCGTCTGGTGAAAATTCTTTTTGCGATGTTCCTGCAATGGCTGCAAGTGATGCGATAACTGCACGAAGTTCCTTTTCTTTGAGATCAGTACGACTGAGGAGTTCCTCAAGGTGCGTTTGGTACTGTGTGAGGTTTTTATCAGCAATCCATTTGATCCCAACAAAACGTACGTCAGGTGAGGTGTCTTGTAAAAGCTTTGGAATAACACTTGGTTGTCCTTGACGAGAAAGTCTTTTCAGGGCAACTGCATGGTGTGCCCGGGCTGTCGAGCTGTGATGGTTGTCGAACGGATGGTCGAGAAGAATTTCTGGGTGTGTGGTAAGAATTTGAATTGCTCGAGTACGAACGTATGGGTCGTCACTTCCTAGTGATGCAAGCGATTCTTCAGGGGTCATCACTTGATGTAAGTCAGCGCGTTGCAAAGGACGCATCTGTACTGGCTGTTTGAATTCGACCTGCCAGATCCGTCCATGGCCGTGTACCGGATATGAGAGTTTTACCCAGTCGGTGAAGTAAAGATGTTTTCCATCGGCAGAGTATGAGAAATGAACTGGCCGAAAATCATCTGGGCCACTCAGGAACGGTTCGCGTGATGCCGTAAAAGAAGCACCGTCAGGCTTGAGCACGTGGAGATCAACACGATTGTCTGTCCAAGAGGCAGTAAGGAGTTGGCCAGCACCGTGTGGTATGACGCCGCATGCGGCTTCGCCAAGGGCACCAATCATCCCAAGTGTGCCGGGATTTTCGCCAAACCAACAGACAAGTGGATGCCGGCCAGAGCGGCCATAGCGATATTCGTAGCCGAAGTCGGCACCCGGAACGATGTGCAGCAAACGATTCGGTGGTGTGGCGTTGGGGTCGTTGTCAGTACTGAAAAGATTTCCGGCTAGATCGTATGCCATTCCAAAGGCATTCCAGTGTCCGGTGGATTGTCGGGTTAATTCGGTTCCGTCTGTGCGGCAACGATACGTCGAGCCGCCTTCGTTACCGCCAGAAAGTTTTATTCCATCGGAGCCGATAAATGTGTAATCAACACCAAGGTTTTCTCCGAACCCGAAAGCCAGCCAATCTGGATGTGCCGGATCAATTGCTAACCCCCCAACTCCATTGTGTGGATAGTCACCGTCGGTGTCGCAGACGATTATTTTTTCAGGCTCGGCGTCGGCCTGCTTTTTCGATGCAGCATCTCGAAAACGGCCAATGAACCAACGCGTACTGACATAAAGATGTCCATCAGGACCGAAGAGGAGATCGGTGCTGAAGGTGTGTCCCTCGTAGAAAACACTTCGTGTATCTGCGATCCCATCACCATTGGTATCTTCGAAAATAAGAATACGATCAGTTTCTGGTCCTTTGTACTCTTTTGTTCGTTTGTGGGTGTGGTTTTCCTGCACAAAGACACGGCCATCAGGTGCCACCGCAATACCAACAGGGGTCACGATCTGTGGATTCTGCGCGAATAAGGTGACAGCCTTAATGTTCGAGTGATGAATCGTTGGTATGAATACGGTTTCTTCAGACGATGCCGATGTGCTTTCGTCTTGGGATAATAGTACAGGGCAATATGAACAGCCAATACAGATGACAAGGAATGTGAAAAAAGTTTTCATTTTTGAATGTGCTGTGAGAGTGTCAGGAGCAACAAAATAGTGACCTGTTCTGCCATCGATCGGGACACTCAGAGTGATCAGATTCGACATCTGTTATTGTCGAAGTTCACCCCAGTTTGGATCCTGCCGCAGATGTGTCCGCGGCCCTTTTTATCAAACGCAATAAGAAGTGGGCTAGCTATCGGACGATGTCGCTACACGAGGTTGTGTTACAAGCAGGTCTGAGTGACAAAAAAACCCCCAACGTGTGTTGGGGGTAAAAGTGGCGGGGACAGGATTCGAACCTGCGACCTCGAGGTTATGAGCCTCGCGAGCTACCGGGCTGCTCCACCCCGCGATATGTTGTAGTGCCTCGTGTTAGGCCTAGAACCAACGAAAATGCCGGATTCTAGTCGCCTAATCATCCAAACCGATCTGATCGGAATTCTGATGAGGCTGAGCGTGTCTTTCGGACGATTCTAGTATATCAGAAAAAAATCTCTCTGCTTTTTTGGTCGTAAAAAGTCTGGCGTTCGCGTTAGTTTTTGGTTTTCATGGAAGCAGAAGAGAGATCAGAACACGCTGCCGCCTGCTCGAACCCTCCACCCGCATACCATGACAGAGCCACGTCGGAAATCATCGCAATCTTCGGAGCAGCCTTCGGCGGCTCAGCGAGCGTCGGCGACCGCCCCTCCGGAGAGTAACACGCGGTCGCTTGCCGGCAGACTCCCGTGGACAAAGCCAAAGAGTGAAAATCAGTCTTCTCAGGGCGTGATTGTTACTGAAGCAAGGGAAAAACCTCAAGAGAAAAAACAGGGTGGACTGTTTGATCCAGATGCTCCACTTGGCCCGCTTGATTTTTTCCTGGCATGTCAGTGGCGGAACGAGCTACGAAAGATCCTCCATGACAGCCCGGCCTGGAGTGTCAGTCTTGGTCTCCACGTTCTTATTCTTGTCGCGCTTTTGTTGGTATCTGTGCGAGTTGTGAGTCAGAAGCCACTGAGCCTCACACTTGAGTTTGCTCCGCAGGCTGGCCCTCCGGGTATCCCAGCGGTTGTCCTCCCAGCAGATGCACCGAACCACGCTGATCCCGAGAACATGGCTCAGGAATTGGCAGTGAGTGAAAAGGATGCCGTGAAAGATCCAACTGCAGTTCCTGCCGTGAATCGGTTTGTACCGAATCAAGAGTCAGCCGCAGCGCGTCCAGCGCAGGCAGTCGGCTCGCTTCTTACAGGCAGGGAAGAGGGGCAACGTCGTAACCTGCTGGCGGCAGGTGGTGGAACTGATCAGACAGAGCAGGCGGTCCAGCGAGCGCTCGCGTGGATTGTCCGGCAGCAAACGAACAAGGGTGTCTATGCTGGACTTTGGAGCTTGCGTGGTCCGTACCCCGATGGAGGCTCAGAAGAAAACAGGGTGGCAGCGACGGCCATGGCACTGCTTGCGTTGCAAGGGGCGGGCAACACGCCGACGACCGGAGATCACAAGGAGGTTGTCAGGGCTGCATGGCAGGCGCTCATCAAGACGCAGACGGATGAGGGTAATTTTGAGCCAGTTTCAGACGAGCACACGTCATCTGCGGGACGAATGTACGGGCATGGCCAGATAACAATCGCCTTGTGTGAGGCGTATGGGCTGACGCGGGATGCAAAACTGGAACAGGCTGCACAAGCAGCGATCCGGTATGCGCTGGCGGCACAATTGCCGGATGGTGGATGGCGGTATCATCTGCCTGAAAGAGACGAGAAAGGATTTGTGGAGAGCTGGAAAAATCGTGGTGATCTGTCGATGACGGGTTGGTTTCTACTTGCACTGAAAACAGCAGAGATGGCCGGTCTGCAATCCCCGGCGATCGAAGAATCGTTTCAGCGGGTTGACGGTTTTTTGGACCAACTGCGGATTGTTTCTGATAATCCAGAGTCGGTTGATCTTGGGTACGACTATCAATTTAATCCGCTGAGTCCAGTCAGGAAGTTTCAGCCTGCCGTTTCAGCTGAAGCAATTCTTGGGAAATTGTTTCTCGGTGCAACGCCGGATGATCTTCATGTCAGGGCTGTTGTGGATAGATTGCTTGTTGAGTCTCCCATTGCTTTTCCTGAATCACTACGAAAAAGTGG
>JAUWWJ010000174.1 GCA_030616935.1 Planctomycetaceae bacterium | reverse complement strand
GTTCAGTTTTATGGTGGTAATACCACTGAATATCGAAACCGTGGTCCTCTGAACCCAAGTGGACAGGTTACAAGATGGGGTACGGAAACCAACCTTCGTGCACAACGGTATCTTGCGACAGCTGGCGAACTTGCTGTCGGATTAGTCAATTCAATCGTTTGGCAATTTGCGGGGCCGAATCAGTACACAAATGTTTCATTTTTTGATTTTGGTTTTATTCAACCCTTGCTACAAAATTCTGGTCGTTCGATTGCACTCGAACCATTGACAATTGTTGAACGCACACTCTTGGGGAATCTGCGGCAGCTTCAATTTTATCGACAAGGGTTTTTTCTACAGGTTGCCTTTGGGAGTAATCAGCCGAGGCGATTGCAGCGGCGCGGTGGCTTTTTTGGTGGTACAGGGTTCGCCGGCTTTTCAGGTACAGGAGTTGGTGGTTTTGGAAATATTGGTGGCGTGTTTTTTGGAGGTCAGGGAAATGGACTTCAAACTGCCGGAGGCGGGACCGGGGGGGCTGGGTTCGCTGGCGGTGGTGCTGGAAAACTTGGTGGTTTCGTTGGGCTTTTGCAATCGCGACAGCAAATTCGAAACGCTGAGCAGAATTTAGCAGCCCAGCTCAGAGCACTTGCGCAACTCGATGCAAATCTTGAGGCTGGGCTCGTCGGTGTTGAACAGGTTGATCAGTTGCGACAGAGTGTTGAGACGAGTCGCGCCAATCTTCTTTCAGTAAAAACCGGTCTTGCCAATCAGATCGAAACGTTCAAAGTCAGTGTGCTGAACATCCCATCGGATACAGCTATGGCACTCGATGAAACGTTTATTAAACCGTTTCAATTTATAAGTCCTGAGATGCAGGCTCTACAAAATGGTATTGGTGATTTTCTAGCGACATATTCTTTCGGTGCGGAAGAGCCTCTCAAGGAAGTAGATGATCCCCGTCAGGATCCAATTGAAGATGACCCGAATGCTTTGGAATTAGTGCCACCGGCGATCGAGGAAACACAGGAGGAACCACTACTCCTGCCACCACCTGTGAAACAAAAAGACCAAGGAGATACGAATGAAGAGGTGGAAGAAGCCACGTCATTGCGAATCGAGAAGTCAGTTCTTAAGCATCAGCTTGATTTTAACGAAGAGACCAAAGTAACAGAGGAACTAGTTGAAGACGCCGATCAAGCACTTATCAAAGCATCTCTAGAGAAGCTTGATCTTTTACGGGATCAAGTCGAGCTACAGGCAGCTGATGTCAAGTCAGATCTTCAGCGGGTTGATTCAGATGTAGCGTATCGAATCAGTCGCATGCGACCTACGGAGAAAGAAACGTTTTCCCGTGAGATGCGGCTCCTGCATGATGATCTCAATCGTCTTCTTAAACAGATTGATGACAATGAAATAGAAATTCAGCGACTTGCGGATGCCCTTGTACCAGAGAATCTTCGTGAAACTGCTGATGCTGTAGTCGAACTTGTCTCAGAGATTGCTGCAGCTGTTGATGAGATGTCACTCATACAAGCACGTGCGCGTGTTGAAGCAATTACAATTGAACCTGAGCGAATCGATCCTGATGTTGCATTTGAAGTTGCTCGAGCAAACCGACTCGACTGGATGAACAATCGAGCTGCACTCGTAGATCAGTGGCGCCTTATTCAATTCAATGCCATGGCCCTGTTAGCTGGTCTGGACCTTGAAATAGATGGTGATATCTCAACGACAGGTACAAATCCAGCTCGTTTCCGCGCTCCAACTGGCAACATGGGAGGTCGGCTTCGCTTCGATGCACCGCTTACTCGATTACGAGAACGTAATAACTTCCGGCAGGCAATTCTGGATTATCAGCAGGTTCGACGCCAGCAAATCCGCTATGAAGATGGAATAAAGCTCTCTATCCGACAGCTTTTACGACAGCTTGAACTTGACGAACGAAATCTTGAGACCCAACGGCGAGCCGTGATTATCGCCATTCGTCGAGTCGATCAGACGCGATTAAGTTTAAGTCAGCCAGCACCGCCACCACCGCCACCGAGTGCTGATGGCTCGATCCCAATCGTTGATCCAGCTGCAGGACAACTGGCTCCAACTGCAACACTCAATTTGATTTATGCATTTAATGATCTTCGGAGTTCTCAGGATGCTTTGACCAGCATATGGATTAATTACTATGCCACGCGGGCATCCCTCGCATATCAAATGGGGGTTATGGATCTTGATGAACATGGTGTTTGGATCGACAAGCCCTTTGATGGGTTTGCTCGTTCGAGTAGTGAAGAGATGCTGCTGCCACCACCAGTGCCACAAGAATGGCTTGATTACCTTGAAGAAATTGATCCACCGCCGCCACTTCGCGATGATGCCGGAATTGACATTGATGATGTGCCCGGCATCATGCCAAGCATCATTGCACGAGCGATGCCGTCCAAAGAAGAGGATGCGGTGAATGAGACGGAAAAGAGCAAAGAAAAACGAGGTGACGAAGTGATTCCAGCGTCTGCAGTGATCAGGGAAGAAAAATCTTGGGCTGAAATGATCCCATCCTTTTTAAAGTAAAGGCAATAATCAAATCAGGACAAAATGCAGGAAAGTTGTTCAATAGAAGAGATAATTTCTGTGAGAATCTGTAAGCAGGTGACATAGGTGTATAGTTGAAGAGCCTCTTTTCAAACGAAATGAAATAGTAAATCAGTGGATAATTTAGAATCATCACCGCCAGTCGAAGTGCAACCACCAGGCTCAACCAATGCTGCGGCTATTGCAGATTTGCTAGGTGATCCAACGGCTCAGCAAGAGCCAGTTGCCGCGCGTTCCCGTCGTGGACGAATATGGCTCTTGGTTCTGATACCAATTTTTATTGCCTGCGCTTATGTTTCCCCTCGTCTTTTTGCACTCTTGCCAGATACAAATCAAACGACAGACCTTACAGGGATGCCGCTTTACACGGTTGAGAAAAGAAATCTCGAAATTACCGTGACAGAAGAGGGCAGCCTAGTTAGTGATGAGAATGTTGACATAACGTGTGATGTTGTTGGAGGCGCCACAATCATCTGGCTCGTTGACGATGGTTCTCAGGTGGCTAAGGGTATGGATATTGTCAAGCTCGACGCCTATGTGCTTATTGAAAATGCGACAGCACAAAAAATAGCGTACGAAAAAGCAAGAGCTTTGATGATTCAGGCGGATAAAGATTATGCGGCTGCAAAAATTGCAGTTGAAGAGTATAGCGAAGGTCTTTTCAAAAAAGATCTTCGCACTGCAGAGTCAAATGTCACGGCCGCAACAGAACGTCTGCAGGCAACAAAAAATACCTTGGTATACGGCGAGCGGATGTTTCGGAAAGGATACATCACCCCCCAGCAACTTGAGGCACAAGAGTCTGCTGTAGCGCGTGCAGAACTCGATCTTGGTACGGCGAACATAGCGCTCGATGTTTTAACACGGTATACAAAACCGAAAATGACCACAGAACTTGAAAGTATTCGTGATGCAGCAGAAGCACGTCTTGAAAGTGAAAGAGCAGCACTTGATCTTGAGCGATTGAAGCTCGAACGACTTGAAGGTGAACTCGAAAAATGCACGATCAAGGCGCCTCAAGATGGCCTCGTTATTTACGCTAATTCCCGGTCGAGAGATCGTGACACAGAGATAAAAGAAGGTACGGTAGTAAAAGAGCGTCAGGTCATTCTTCAGCTTCCAGATCTCACAAAAATGCGAGCAGATGTTGAGGTCCATGAGTCAAAGGTTGATGAGATTTCACCCGGCATGCGAGCTTTTGTTCGGGTGCAGGACCAAAACTTTTCAGGCGTTGTAACATCAGTTGCAAATCGTCCCGAATCGAATTGGTTTACAACAGCGAAGAAATATGTTGTCGGTGTTCGGATTGATGGCAAGTCAGAGGCTCTTCGGCCTGGTTTTACAGCCGAGGCAACTATTATTGTTGCCGATTTGCAGGATGTGATAGCTGTGCCAGTTGCCGCTGTCATCGAGGACGAACAAGAGTTTGTCTGTGCGGTAAAGGCAGGAGATGGATTTGAAAAACGAGTTGTCACACTCGGTAAAAGTGATGACCGATTTGTTGAAATAGTCGAAGGCCTTAAAGAAGGCGAGCAAGTGTTTTTAAACCCTGTGACAGTACTTGGAGAAACTCTTTCACGAGATGTGGAACAACGTTCACAGTGGTCTGGTAATTCTACTGCGAATAAATAGTTTCATCTTCCGTACCGGTCATTCCAACTATATTTTTGCTGCGGAGAATGAGATCAAACTATGAATGTCATTCAGCAGCTCAAGCTTGGCTTTCGTAGCCTCATGCTTCATAAGTTGCGATCAGCCCTCGCTGTCCTCGGCATTTTGATCGGTGTGACTGCTGTCATATGGTTAGTTGCAATGGGTGAAGGCGTTAGTTATCAGGCACAGCAGCAGATTAAGGAGCTTGGTGCGACAAGCATCATCGTTCGCACAATAAAGCCATCGGAGGAAGCAAATAGTGATAGTGGTAGTCGTTCCGGTATTTCCTATGGTCTGTTGCGGTCAGATTTTGACAGAATCATTACGAATGTACCGACTATTTCAGCAGCAGTGCCGATGCGAGAAATCAGTCGCGATGTTCGCCGTGATGAGTTTGTTGTCCCATCTCTTGTAATAGGCTGTACTCCTGTATACTTCTAAATCTACCGCTTACCAATAGCTCGTGGTAGACCACTTGCTGCCTCTGACCTTCAGCGACTTGAGAACGTTGTAGTGCTTGCACACGACGTTGCAGAACAACTATTTCCAATTCAAGACCCTCTTGGTCGGGCGATTCAGATCGGAACCGAATTTTATGTTGTAGTTGGTATAGCAGAATCACGTACAGCAGCAGCAGCTATCGGTGGCAGCTTTTCAGCGAGACAGTACAACAGGGATGTATACATTCCCCTCGATACATTTCGTAAGCGCATAGGTGATCGCGTTATCACTGTTCGTGGCGGAACATTTCAGAACGAGACGGTCGAGCTGAATCAGATTACAGCGGTT
>JAUWWJ010000135.1 GCA_030616935.1 Planctomycetaceae bacterium | reverse complement strand
CGTCTTGGTGTCATAAACCGTCTCGTACGTCATTTTGTATGCAGTCATCTTCTGTTCGTCATACACCGTTTGGTAATCCAAACGGTAGGACTGCGAAACTACCGGTGCTGTGATTGCCTGACCGCAGCATTGAGCTGCACTGGGTGTTGCAGTAAGAAAAGCTGATAGGCCACAGAGCGATACTCCTGCTTTCATCAAGCAAGGAAGAAGACGATTGACCGACGCCTGCGCAATACAACGTTGGAAAGAAACCATCACGTAAACTCCGAAAAGGTACCTCGACGACATTTCCGAGCCTAATTGCTTGGAAATGTCTTTCAACCGAATTGTTAGGATTCTTGAGCATTTTTTCTCGAAAAAATGAGGCTCCAGTCCGTATGAACGGCGTATTCCATCCAGTTTAAATAAGAGCTGGTAGGTGAGAGGGATTGGTCAAAGAGGGCGGCATTTTCTGCTAGCTATACCGCTCGAGAAGCCTTCGGCTACGTCTGTCCAGTTTCTGGACAGCTGGGATAAGGTAGCAAATGCCATCACAATCAGTGATGGAGACGCTCCCGTCAGGATGCCAGATAACCCCGTCAGACGAGGCTTGTTCAAAAGAATTCTGCCCTCGGTCGGTAGCGACATTCCACTGACGGGGTGTTCCTCTTGATACCGACTCAATGAAATGAATCCGTGGTAGGAATTCTTCTCGTTCTAATTGGCTTTGAATAAATTGTTGATGGGTCAATGAAAGTGAATCAGGGTCCTTAATCCAGATAATTTCATGACCGTTGCTGTCGACAACAGCGACTGGCCCATCAGCAGCAGTGAACGGAAATGCTCGTACAATGCGGACTGCTACATGGCGATCACCTGCGGGTGTAAGCAAGGTAACTTTCTCGTCTGATGAACACGTGAATCTACAGTCGTTGATATTCATATAAAGTACGTTCGGCATTCTCTGTATGTGAATGTCACGAGGAATTCACTCGCAGTCAAAATGTTTTTTCTTCTGTGGTAGATTCAGTTTCGTATGGAGTTTTTACAGTGATGTCTTGTTTGTGATTGTCAATAATTTGGGTCTGGTAAAGGCGGGCGTAGGTTCCGCCAATAGCAAGTAGTTCATCATGCGTACCAATTTCAACAATCTGACCATGCTCAAGGACAACTAAACGATCTGCTCGGCGAAGCGTGGCAAGTCTATGGGCAATTGCTATCGTGGTTCGGCCAGTCACAAGTTTCTCGATTGCGTGCTGAATAACTGATTCAGTCTCAGCATCAACACTCGATGTCGCTTCATCAAGGATAAGTATTGCAGGGTCAACTAAAAGTGCTCGAGCAATTGAAATCCGCTGTCGTTCGCCACCGGAGAGTTGGGCTCCGCGTTCACCGACCCGTGAGTCGTATGCATGAGGAAGACGAAGGATAAATTCATGTGCTCCGGCAGCTCGGGCGGCAGCAACAATTTCTTCTCGCGACGCCTCTGGTCGTCCGTAGGCAATATTTTCGGCTATCGAGCCAAAGAAAAGAAAGGGTTCCTGCAAAACGCATCCGATATGTCGTCGGTAGTTATTGAGTGCAAGTTTACGAAGATCTATTCCATCAACACAGATAGAGCCACTAATTGGATCGTGAAAACGACAGATAAGATTGGCGAGTGTTGTTTTTCCCGCGCCGCTTGTTCCAACCAGCCCGATCATTTCTCCTGCTTCAATAGTGAGGGTAATTCCATGAATGACTTCGCGGTTGCCATAACGGAAATGAATATCCTGTAAATCAATCTGGCCTTTGAAGTGTTCAATTTGATGCGGAACAGCGGGCTCCGCGACTGTCGGGTGGCAGTCAAGAAGGTCACAAATTCTTTGTGCGCTTGCAGCCGCCCGTTGTGTTGCAGGAACCATCCGCACCATGGATTCAACCTTGCCATAAAACCGTGATATGTAGGCGAGGAAAGCGGTTAATGTCCCAACAGTGACAGTGTTATTGAAAACTAACCACACCCCGCTTGCCCAAATGACAAGAATTCCAAATTCACTGAATAGTGTGACGAGCGGGCCAAAGTAACTCCACGTAATGTTGACATGGTCATTCGCCTCAAGAACACGATGATTCGCACGCCTGAATCGACTGATCTCTCGCTTCTCTTGAGCAAATGCCTTTACAACGCGGATTCCTGGAATCGTATCGGCTAAAACACTCGTCATATCAGCCCAGGCAATACGGCTACGAGAAAATCCTTGGTGCAATCTGCCACGGACAGAGTAGACAAGCCAAATGACAAAAGGAAACGGTACAAGAGTCATCACTGCAAGCAGCGGAGAAATCGTAAATAGAACAATGGAAGTAAATACCACGAGAAGCAGATTTGAGAAAAAATCGATCAGGCTTATCGATACATAGTTGTTCAGCCGCTCAGTATCACTCCCAATTCTTGAAATGAGGTCGCCGGTTCGTCGGGTGGCAAAAAAATCGAGTGATAATGACTGCACGTGAGCATAGGTACGAATTCGCATGTCTGCGGTGATGCGTTCACTGACCCAGGCAAGTATCCATGTCCGTCCCCATCCAAGAGAAGAAGCAAGAATGGCTGCTGCAGCGAGACCAGCAAGGTACGGCAGGGCGGCTCCAATAGCTACATGCTCTCCAGATTGCTGTGGTATGAGTACCCTGTCAACAAGTGGCATTGTGAGATATGGAGGTACGAGGCTGGCAAACGTAGTGGCAAGCGCAAGTACAGTCCCGATCGCGACAACCCGCCAATATGGACCGGCAAAGCTGAGTACCCTAATAAGTGCAGCAAATGATCCCGTTGTAATTTTTTTTGATGCATTGGGAGAGGGGCTATCCCCACTTGAGTTCGGCTTCAAAGGCAATTTATTACTTATGAACAAATCGTCGCGTGCTGTTTCAAAACTATCAATCAGTCGTTCAACATCAGGTGTGATTCCAGCACTAAATTTCCAACATTTAAGAACTTCTTGACCCGCGCGCAGTTCAATTTGGCCAATCGTAGGTCGATTCGTCAGGGTCAGGTGAAGATCTTTTTGTAGTGGCCAGCAATGTTGTGCGTGGCTTTTGCATTCGTCAATAAGATGTTGGGTCGTGGGAGGGCGACCTTTTCCTGAGTACAGGGCCGCCGTAGAGATTGCCAACCAGCTCGAACCGAACTGTGCTTTATCATCAAGATTGATATGACAGCATGCCAGCAAAGTCTCTGATGTTTTGGAGCCGGCACGATCAAAGGATTCAGCTGGTGGCATATTTATTCGCATTGCAGATGCTGTAACATACTTTGCTGAAAGCGTAGGGAATCGCTGACGAGTCCTGTATAGAAATTACACACAATGGTGCCTCGCTGTGTGAAAAACCTACCGACTGAAATTGCAGGAAGCGTCAGAGTATGATTTAAATTGGTTTCGAGGCAATTCTGAAGATTGTCGAAATTGGGCAGGAAAGAGGGTATTTGAGTCATCGCCAACTATTTCTCATGATGCAGCAGTGAGGATTTGCTTATTTTTGGCACACATTATGCATATCAGAGTATCCTAGAAATCCAATCCAACGACGGAGCTTCTTCAGTAACTTCGGTTCAAACAGCGTTCTTTTCAATCTGGTTTCGTGCGAAATACTCAAAACCGAGGATTAGTAGATCGAGATTGAAGGATTAAAACTTGGAATTGGAATCGCCAAATAGTATCGTAACACGGTTCATTCAAGCGAAAGCTTGCTGGAAAGAATCCGAGAAATACATGGCATATGTGTTCCCCCGCCTCCTTTCACAGAATTCGGCACCGCTACGTCATGGTGAGCGTTTTGCTTCGAGCATGGTGCTTGTAAGCAAAGAGGCTTCAAGACTAACAGCCTCCTGTCAGGCATTGTTTATCCAAAATCCTCATTTCAATAACCCAACACTCTCCTCTGATTCATTCTGACGAATTCTCCTGTGGTGCCTTCCGCTTATGAATATTGACAAGATAAAAGTTCTTCGAGGTCCTAATCAGTGGGCCCGTTTTCCTGTTCTTGAAGTCCGTGTTGATCTCGGGTGGCTTGAGGAATATCCCTCACATAAGCTTGCTGGTTTTAATGAACGATTGATGAAATGGTTGCCGACAATGATCGAGCATCGTTGCTCGATTGGTGAGCGTGGTGGATTTTTTGAACGATTACGCACTGGTACCTGGATGGGGCATGTTCTTGAGCATGTGACACTCGAACTTCAATCACTTGCTGGTACAGAAGTTGGATACGGTAGGGCACACGAAACGAAAAAACATGGTGTCTACAACGTCATCATTGAATATAAGGAAGAAGAGTTTGCAATACATTGTTTGAATGCAGCACACGCACTCCTTGTTGCTGCCATAGAGGGAAGTCATTTTGATGTTGGACAAACCGTAGAAAGTTTGCGGGAGAAGTTGCTTGTCGAACAACTTGGTCCGAGTACCAGGTCAATCGTGGAAGCTGCACGTCATCGGGACATACCCGTACGTAGGCTAAGTGAGGGGTCACTTGTCCGGCTTGGAATTGGGTCCAAGCAGCGTCGGATTATTGCGGCTGAGACCGACCAGACATCGGCTGTCAGTGAGACAATTGCGCAAGACAAGGAATTGACTCGAGGCTTGCTTGAAGAAGCCGGTATTCCAGTTGCAAAAGGGAAACCAGTTTTCTCCACTGAAGAAGCTTGGCAAGTGGCGACGGAAATTGGCTTACCAGTAGTCATCAAGCCTCGTTGCGGCAATCAGGGTCGAGGTGTTTCGGTTGGATTGACAACTCAGGACGAGGTGTTTCAAGCATATAGTGTAGCGATTTCTGAGGAGGAAGAGGTTGTCGTTAAGCGTTGTCTGGCAGGTGATGATTATCGGCTGTTAGTCATTGGTGGTGAGCTTATTGCAGCGGCACGTCGTTGTGCACCTTGCATTACAGGTGATGGTAGTTCGACGATTGAAAAGCTTGTGCAGGAAGAGAACAGGAATCCACGTCGTTGCGATGACCATGCAGGATCACTCTCTCTTTTATGCCTTGATGCCGCTGCTGAGGTTGCCCTGCGCGAGCAAGGATTTTCAAAGGAATCGATCCCGAATGATGGGCAGCTTGTTCTTCTCCGTCGGAATGCAAATCTGAGTACTGGAGGCACAGCTGAGGATGTCACAGATCTAGTTCATCCAAATACAATTCGGCTTGCTATTGATGCGGTGCGAGTTGTTGGGCTGGATATTGCTGGTGTTGATATTATGGCAACACGTATTGATCAGCCTCTAAGTGCCCAGCATGGCGGTGTTGTTGAAATTAATGCGTGCCCCGGGCTTCGGATGCATCTGGAGCCAACGGTTGGAGGATCACGGGACGTTGGTTCAGCTATCATCGATACGCTTTTCACAGCCGGCGATGATGGTAGGATTCCTGTTGCAGCAGTGACCGGTACAAATGGAAAAACAACAGTTACCCGTCTATTAGCTCATGTAGCCTCGGCGGGGGGAGCAACGGTTGGCAT
>JAUWWJ010000209.1 GCA_030616935.1 Planctomycetaceae bacterium | reverse complement strand
TTTCCAGGAGTAGCACCAATGCCCTGTGATGGTTGTCCCGAGTACATCTCACCACGCGACGGTTCACGAGCAATTGCCATTGTCGCCTACACTGGCGGACCAACCTATGCGCCATTCGCCAGTGTCATCCAAGCACTCTCACCAGATCGAGAAGGGGTCGTGACCAAATGGAGTCTACCGGCAGTGCATCCGAAAGGAGAAATCGAGTATAAACAAGAAGAGGCAGAGCCACCGGAGATTGAAGGGTATAAACGTGACCCCTCCAATCCCAGACTGCTCTGCCCTAAATGGCTTCACTGCGTATGGCGAATGCTTCGTGTTTGGCGCGAAGATACTGGCGCTATCTCAATCTCTGCTGGATGCTTGACGCCGGCCTCTAATGTGCTGGCACACGAGTCATTGAAACTGGCTCAATGTAAAGAATGCGGTGCTAGAGCAAGTTAATTAAACATTTTGTCCCTTAACTTTGATTTCACCGCGACCAAAATCCCACCTCCAAAAATCACGATAAATCCGTGCATAGGCAACACCCCACTCAGCAGAGTGTTCTTCTTTATCCCTAACATCCCACGTTAAGATCTGGGCCCATTCATGGATGAGTGCGTCAAACAATAAGGCAGAAGACATCTCACGAGTAATCTGAACATAAAACTGTCCAGAATTGCTATAAGTGAATGTTTCGGCATCAACTCTCGTTCCTCGGTATGTTGACATCTTATTAGCGGGAACCCTACGAACAGATACAGTGTTAGATGCCGGAAAATTTTTTCTTATCCAATATAAAACCATGCGCCATTTTGTTTTAACTGGTATTCTTGCCATTTCATTTCCCTGTAATAAATCCTTTGCAGCGTGTTACTTCTTCTTTTTCCGTCCAAGCTTCTTCAACGTTTTCGCCAAAGCAATCTGCCGCTTTGTCTGCTCGGTGATGTTTTCCGGTGGGTTCCTGATAAAGGCAGCTACAGTCATGCCTGCGGCTTTTGCTTTACGAGTCAACGCACCTGGACGCTTAATCGCCTTCTGAATCCATTTCTTCGGCTTCTTCTTAGCCATTTGTTATTGCCTCCTCTTTTAGTCATCGTCACGAAGGAAAGCGGTACCTGCTGCCCATAATTCATATTCATCGGCCCACTTGAAGTCGAAAATTTCGCCTTCTTCATGTTCGTCGTCTGCAATCTTGACATCCTTCCTCAGAGTCAACTGGCTATCTTCATTGATACCGTAGAAAACACTACTCAACTTGGCATAAGTTTTCGGAGCCTCTCGGCTATCAATAATATGCGTCTTACGAATATCAATCACCAAACCTGATTGTAATTCAGTTGGACCTGATGGATTCGTAGGCTCAGCCATGAATGTGCGAAGATTCAAGCGAGGTTTAGACACTCCCGATACTTCGCCATAACTCGACGTATTAACCACCTCTTGAGCAGTGAAACCAAGATCAGTTGGCGTGCGATCACCACGATCACTCTGTGGTCGAAAGATCACATTAGGGCCGCCAACAATAACAATATCGTCGCCCCAATCCTCAAAGTAACCAATTGGTAGGCTTCCACTGACTTCTGCTCCAAGACCATCTCCACCAGCATCGCCATCCGCTATCTCATCTGGTGGTGGCCACGTCAATGTAATTGATAGCCCCGATGGCCAGAACCAATCATACTTCTCCATCTGCCCCGCTTTAACAGGCACAAGACACGTAAAGTCAATACGATTCGTATCCGAGTTATACGTTGCCTCTTCAACAATCGCTTTTACTGCGCTGTTTGCAACATGTGTTTGTGTGAAATTTAATGTCACACAATCAAACGGTTCAAGCTTCAGCTTATGCACAAATGTACTAAAGCTAATTCGCTTCCACGTGCTAGATTTCCGAATCAACCAGAAAGTCGCAGCTTTATAAACAATGTCAGGTTGATTATACGTGTAGAAATCCGTATCTTCTTCCTGGATACCATAGCGACTAACATTATGTCGCAAGATGATTAGCTGCTCACTCCTGTCTTTCTCACGGTCAGTGATACCGGGGCACCAGCGCATACGCCAAGTGACCTTCATCTTCGTCACAAGGTCTTCAGTAGTCGTAAGCTCCACCCGCACGCTTTGCTCAGCATCAATATCACTCTCAGTAATGGTGTCAATACTCTCCGGCTCCTCAGGCAAATACTTGAGATACACCACACCATTGCTGATCCATAAAGCACACCGTGCTTGGTACGCAATATCCTGAAGCACTGTGACTGTGTTCTTCCGATCGAGAATAGGAAAATTCATCGGAAATGGATCAAGCTTACTCTGGACCTCAGCAAAAGATGTCGAGTCCCATGTTAAATCCGTATAATGCTCGATGATATACTCCAGAATATCGGTCACATCCGGACCAACATTGGATTCAAATGTAACATAAAGATCATCAGTCCAACCTTGATCTTTGTAAGAACTAAGTGGCTTACTCGTAACAATCTGAACAGTTCGCAAATTGCCGTAAGCGACATTCCGCACTGTATAATAACTTGATGGCACATCCACCAAGCGGCGCTCACCCGGAAACTCTTTGTAAGCCTTAACTGCTAGCACATCGCCCGGCCATTGGTCATAAAGATGCGCAACAATATATGTGATTGGTTCATCACTGTATATCCGTACTGTCGCCCCTGGTTCAGCCCAAAACTGTTGTGCAATCGGATCGTCTGAAATCTCTGAGGCCCGTCCACTTTCGGTCGTGACAATAAAGCCATAAAAACGACACAAACAATCAGTGTAAAATTGATTTCCACAGCCACAAGGAACAGGAATCCGATAGTCATATTCAGTATTACCGCCGCCAGACGGAACTGAATATGGGCAAGTTTCCTCACGATCTGAAGCTTGATTCGCTGCTTCAGTGTCGCCTTCCGGCCAAGTTCGAGAAGATATGTAGAAATTCTGCTCTACAAAATAACCCCTAAAAAATGCCCCATTGATTTCAAGCGTCAATGTTTGACCCTGTGGAAAATCTTCTCCGCCCAAAATACGCAGCGGATTACAACCATTACCTCCTGAAGCTTCTGCCGTCTGTTGGCTGCGTTGCCATTGCGCGCACATCTGTCGTGCATGAGCATTCCCAGTAACACGAGACCGCTGCGCATACAAGTCGTTTATTTGATCCAGTAATTCGTCCGCTTTACCTTCATCGTAACCAGTATAGCAATAATGGGCACACCATAAGGCACTAATTTGCATCGATATCTGAATCAATGACGAACCGATGCTAGTATCCGTGTTAGACCCATTACTAAAAAGAGGCATAGACTGCATAAGGTCCAATCCAGAGATCACACCAACCCCACACAACGTCACACCCGAGACTGCCTCATTGATCTGCAATGCCGGACAATCAAGTACCCTCCCAAAAATCAATGGCCAAGGCTTACCAACCATCGCAGAAGGTAGCCACTCAAACTGACCTTCTTCCGGACTGAAGCCCACTTCCTTGTCCTCAATTTGCGACACGACCGAAAATTTCACAGTTCGATCCCGCTCGTCCCAAGTAATCGGAGAACTAATTTTCCCTGAGAAGAGAAGAAATTTATCATTCAAATCTAAACCGTGAAAATACTGATAGACCCGAACAGTACGTTTGTGAATATCGTGAATGTTGAAGAGAGCCTTGATCGAGCCATCTGTATCATCCAACACAACATCAATTTGTTGGGATGTATCATTCAAGGAAATGCCAACAACAGTATCTAAACCACCGACTTCCAAAATCTTGCCGGGAATATCTTCTACATCACGATCACTGTACCATTCAGGAGGAGAAGCTGAACCTCTCCACTCTGCGGATATAATGAAAATCGGTTCCGTGCCGTGCGTTTTAGCTAGTTCGGCCAAGGCGGCGGTAGATATGTTTCGTGCCATTATTGTTCGTCTCCCTCGAACTCAATATCGATGCTCATCGTCTCGCCATGTGGCATCGGGGCAATTGCCGGAGCAGCCCGACTAATAGCCTCAAACTCAAAAGGATTGCTCGTGAAATACCCGATCCAAGTTCTGTTATTATGATCGATGATCCGAATTCTTGAGGCAACATAAGTGTTAAAGAATGCCTGCACTTCCAAAGCTTTTGGTCTCGTCAGTCGAAATATCCATAATAGCTTGCGACGAGTACAGCGCTTTACATACGTATACCGTGTACCATCCATCGCAAGATTACGACTCACCGTATTCAGATTTGTCTCTTGATCTGAAAACTGCGGATTTGGCATCACAGTCAACGTCTGCAATGTCGGGTATGGCGCTGACATCTTAAACATCACAATACCTCACTACAAAACACCTACCGCTGCGTCCGACAGACTAAGCGATTCAGCCGCAGAATAAAGATAATCAGCCAACTCCCCTTCAAATTGAAAACCAACTGAATACCGACATCCCTTCCCATCTTGAACAATTGGATCATCAAGCTTCGTGATGACACCACTCCAGAATCGACGTTCCCAATCAAGAAG
>JAUWWJ010000488.1 GCA_030616935.1 Planctomycetaceae bacterium | reverse complement strand
GTTCGGATTTTCTGTTTAACCGTTAAAAAGTACGCCCTGATAGTCAACTTCTGACGGTATCAGTGCAACGCCCTTTGCCGCTAATCAGGACCGGGATAAACTATATTTGGATGCTCGAGGGCATTCTCGCGACATATCAAATGATAAAGTGCATTTGGTGATAGCTGCTTGCAACGGCTGTCGCGTTTCTCGAAACAACTAGCAAACTTCTTCGGAGACTTTTACTATGTCGATTACGCTTACTGAAAAGGCAGCCAGCGAAGTCAAGAAAATCATTACAGATCAAAAACTTGAGGACGGCACAGTCCTTCGCGTCGGCGTTGCCGGTGGTGGATGTAGTGGGTTTCAGTATTCGCTGGGTTTTGATACTCAATTCGACCCAAAGGCTGATTCGAAAACTGACCAGCATGGCATTGCAGTTGTCGTTGACAAAAAGAGTGATCTTTTTCTTGATGGGACAACGCTCGATTTCCATGAAGGAATTGATAAACGGGGATTCACCTTCGATAACCCAAATGCTTCGAAAAGCTGTGGTTGTGGCAGTTCATTTCAGGCCTGATCAACTATCGCGGTAAGGTGTAGAGGAGGTCCGGTGGCGGCCGAAAAAGTTTTTATTGTCGGTATTGGTGACGATGGCATTGAGGGAATGACCGCCCATGCCGTAAAGATCGTCGAATCGGCCAATATTTTGCTAGGCCCTGACTCATGCAGTTCCCTGCTGTCTGCAGACATGCAGGGACGGCTGGAAACCGTCTCAAGTCTTGAAGAGTTGGTTGACCGCATTGAGGAATCTGGTGGTCAGCACAAAATTGTTGTCTTGGCATCAGGAGATCCCCTTTTCTATGGAACGGCACGTTACGTGTGCGCGAAACTTGGAAAGGAGAGATTCGAGGTTGTTCCTCATGTAAGTAGCATGCAGCTTGCTTTTGCCCGGGTTAAAGAGAGTTGGGAAGATGCGTATCTTGCAAATCTTTCTGGGTTGTCGGTGATTGATCGTGTCGTCGACAAGATTCGTACGGTCGATACTGCGGGTCTCTTCACGAGTGAGAAATGGCCTCCAAACGCCGTCGCCGAGATTCTTCTTGAGCAGGGTGTGACAGGGCTCCAAGCTTATGTTTGTGAAAACCTTGGCTCGCCCGATGAACGAGTAACGCAAGGTTCACTGCAGGAGATTTCCAAGGAGTCATTCGGATCTCTGAATGTTATGATTCTCATTCGCCCGAGTGGATTAACTGAACCGCCGAGTAAGGCAGGAAGACGTCTGTTCGGAAATTCTGATGAGCTTTTCCTGCAGTCTCGCCCGAAGAGAGGTTTGCTTACTCCAAAAGAAGTCCGGAGCCTAGCTCTTGCTGAACTTTCTTTATGTGCCACAAGTACCGTTTGGGATGTTGGGGCTGGAAGCGGATCCTTGGCTATTGAAGCCGCGAGGCTTGCCCCGAATGGGTTTGTCTATGCCATTGAAATGGATGTCGATGACCATCAGTTGATAGAGGAAAATGCCGTGAGATTCGGTGTGAACAATCTACAAGCGATTTTGGGTCAAGCGCCAGATGCATGGAGTGACCTTCCAGACCCAGATAGTATCTATGTTGGGGGAAGTGGTCGCGCGGTTACTTTACTCGTCGAACAGGCGTGGGAGCGTTTAAAGCCAGGAGGTCGTTTAGTTACAAGTTGTAACAGTATCGAAAACCTTGCTGCGGTTCATGCTTTGCTGCGAAGCCGGTCAGACGACGCGGGGTATTAGATGGTCAATATTGCCCGCGGTATAGAGCAAATGGAGCGTATTCGATTCGAGGCAATTAATCCGAACTTTCTTATGGCGGCGACGAAGGCGGGGTAGTGTGTG
>JAUWWJ010000024.1 GCA_030616935.1 Planctomycetaceae bacterium | reverse complement strand
TATGACCTACACCGCATGAAGCTTGTTGGAATCTGGGAAAATGGATTTCTTGATTTAACAGGCACACACCACTACCGTCAGCGTGGTGAACGAATGCCCCAGATAGAAGGAACCTTACTGCCGGGTCTCGATGGATGGCAATGGGCATATGCTGGTTCTTTCGATGAGACTGATGGTATGAAACCACCTCGTGGACCGCTCGGCGAGCAATTCATGCGGTACGAAGGGTACTCACTGTACGACAATGATGTAATCCTTCGCTACACGATCGAGGAACGATCCATCCTTGAATCATTGCATAACACACCCACCGATTGTGGTCCCTGTATTGAGCATGCCCTCCATGTTGGGCCCGGACAGCGACCACTTGAATTATCGGTCGCTAAGTTCCAAAAGATTGGGAGTGATTCGGGAGTTTATAAAATCAATGGATCATCACAAGAAGGTTTACGAGGAGCAGCAAAAGAATGCTCAGCGATCATCACAGAGATTTCACCAAAAACAAAAAATATTGTTGAATCAAAACGTGCACGTGAACTGGACTTAGGTACAACAGAGAGGACGATTCTTGTTCGATTCCGGACAACTCAAACAGGGACACTGGTCTCCTCCGCACCTCCAACCGGAAAATGGACACCGAATGGAAAAACATTATTCCTTCGAGGTGATGAGCTGGTTTTTGACATTGGGTGGGTTGGTGCACTTCGTGGAAAAGCTGATATTCGTGACGGAGAATGGCATGTCGCAGCAGTCGTTGTCGGTGATGATAAAACACAACTTTTTGTTGATGGAAAGCTTCTAGCTACGCGTCAAGAATTCCATCGCCCCCCTGTGAATGGACACGTCTTCAAAATCGGTTCAACCGCGACTGATTTTGGGGGAGATTTTAAGGGTGATATTGGGTGGGTTCAAATTTATCAAGGAGTCGTGTCTGACGAAGATCTTCCCGGACTTGCAGCCGGAAAGCATACTCATGCGGAGCAACTCCTCTTTGAATGGGATTCAGCAGAGTCAACAGATCGCAATCAACCACCTGAGACAATCAACCGTGTAGCTGCAAGCGCACGTGGTGACACTGCTGGTTTGGTTTGGGAGGTACACGAAGACGGGCGGCTTACGATGACAATCCCCGCTGGAAAGAAAAGCAGGGATATAAAAATTTCTGTACTTTCGGCAAAAAACACCTGTGAGAAATTGCTCAAGGAAATCACAGACACAGACAATCAACGCGTTACAGCACTCACATCGAAGCTCTCAGGGAGCTCTCGACGATGGCCTGAGACCATTCGCGTCCGTGGGCGACAAGGTGCCGATATTAATGGCTATGCGCTTGATACTATTCCCATTCCTTTCAGCAACCCCTGGAATACATGGATGAGGACAAGTGCTCTTGATTTTTTTCCAGATGGACGTGCGGTCGTTACAACACACGGCGGCGACGTCTACATCGTTTCCGGAATTGACCACGCTCTAAGCACTATTCAATGGAATCGATTTGCAGCAGGACTCTTCGAACCTTTTGGAGTGAAGGTTGTAGATGAAACAATATATGTCACGTGCCGTGATGGAATGAAACGACTTCATGACTACAACGGAGATGGTGAAGCCGACTTTATTGAATCATTCTGGAATGATGATGATGTCTCTTGTGTTTTTCATGGATACAATTTCAATCTGCAAGTGGATGATGAGGGGAACTTCTATTTAGCCAAGGCGGGGCAACACACAAATCACCATCGGCCGGGAACAATTATGAAGGTGCCGCCGCAGGGTGGAGAGGCCGAAGTTGTTGCCTGGGGCGTCCGTACGCCCAACGGAATGGGTCGACTAGCCGATGGCCGCTTCACTGTTTCAGACAACCAAGGACCGTGGATGCCAGCTGGAAAAATATCCGCCATTGAACCTGGTGGTTTTTACGGGAACATGCCAATCAATGCTGAACAGGACAGTTGGTTACGAGAAAAATATGATGGTGAATTACCAGAAGCATTTGACCAGCCATTCATCTGGATGCCCCAGGAACTTGATAGCTCATGTGGTGGTCAGGTTTGGGTCGACGACCCCAGATTTGGACCACTTTCCGGAAGGCTGCTCCACTCATCTTTTGGAAAGGGCTGGCTTTACTACCTGTCGCTTCAGGATGTTGATGACATAACTCAAGCCGCAATTATTACGTTGCCACACCAATGGGATGCCGGTGTTATGCGGTTGCGTGTGAATCCTGCTGATGGCCAGCTTTATGGCACAGGTCTGTCAGGCTGGCAGGGTCCTGCAGGTGGAAAAGATGGATGTTTTCAGCGACTCCGCTATACCGGCAAACCATGTCGGCTTCTTGATTCAGTGGCCGTAGAACACGAAGGGATTCGGTTACATTTCAACTTTCATATTGATCCCGAGAGTATCGACGGTGCGAAAAAATGGCACGCTGAGATGTGGGACTATCTGTGGTCCCGAAAATACGGCTCTGATCAGTTTTCGGTCCTGCACCCGGGTGAAGAAGGCCGAGACGAAGTTAATATTATAGATGCTGCATTGATTGATCCAAAAACAATTCATTTGGAAGTCCCGGACATTCATCCCTGTGATCAATTTCTGCTTGAGGTCGAAACCCGTGATCAGGCAGGTGAATCTTTTCTTGAGAAAGCCTATCTCACAATCCATGCAATTCCCAAAGTGTCTGATAATGGGGAATAATTCATTCGACTCTACTAAGCAAACAGTTGGTTGCACTCTCACGTATGATTAAGCGATCCTGACAATCCAAAACATGTGATCGTTTTAATACAAAAAAACACGTGTCGTATCACCCAACTGAAAAGCTGGCTGGGGTGTAAAAAGCATGACGCCAGCTAGTGATCGGACCTCCGCAGATGCGGCACCAAGACGAGACCATTCCTTCCAGGCACTCCATTGAGCTGTTCCTCGCCGCATCCCTGAGTCACGTACACAGACTGGCCAGCATTCAACAACGCGTTGCCAAAAGTCGTTAAGACAAGATCGCCGTATGTGTATGGCGTCGAGCCCATACCAAGAACCTGGCTGCTCAATAATTGAGAGCTGATATTTTTTGGCAAGACGAACAATGCTGTTATTCATTTGACGGGACTGTTCTTTTATCTCCTCCAGAGATTGTCGGCATCCAGGAACAAAAAATGTCTTTAACAAACGAAAGCGACGTGGACCAACAGACTGAATACTCTCAATTGGCAGTTTTGTAATGACGATATGAAACTGTTGCTGGTGAAGACGATGGATGACTTCTTCGAGCCACGTTGCTATCTGTTCTATAGAAAAACCATAGAGCAAGTCATTTCCAATATCTGTAATGACCGCTAATCTCGGACTGTTTCCAAAAACATCTCTGCGCAGCATCCTATCGATCGATCTCCAGAGACCACTCTCTAGAATTGACGGCAAACTGCGCTTCCATATACGACTATTCGCGCCATAGGAACGACCATGGCCAGCAGCGACAACAAGGTCAAAAGCAGACGACGAGCAGCAGCGAGAAACTTGAAGAAGCCGAGACAGCCCTCGGGAAAGATTGCTTGCCCCCAAGGCGACAACCAATGTTCTCTCTTCATCGTGAGCAATTGATTCAGAATCTCTGTGCACTGCCAACGCTTCCTTCAACCCCGAAAACCACTAGCTGCAAGCCGTTGGTAACACCCTACACAGAGAACACCAAACAGAAACATGAGATACGTTTCTTGGTGTTGATATGCCCAAACGGCAACTATTCCGGCAATAAGAAGGCCAAAGAAACTCGCGATCTGATCTGCAGCCGAAACACCACAGGCTCTCAAACCTTCCAGAACAATCTGCCCACCGTCGAGCGGCCGAACAGGTAATAAATTGAGAATCGCCCACGCTATATTTACGAATAATAGATGATAGATCATCAGCCGACCGAGCATGGAAGGAACAGGCTGGGACGCCAACGAAACTTCTTCCAAAGAATTTCCAATAATTGGTAGTAACCTCAAAAAGCCTGGGTCCGGCACCTGATATCCAAGCATCATCACGATAATTATGACAGCAATCGCAAGACACAGTTGAGCAACTGGACCTGCTGCTGAAACGACCAACCGGCGCAAAGGACTCCTGAGCGCCGAAGCGGGCATTCCGGTTGGTACCGCCAATCCCCCAAAGTGATACAAAACTATCCGCGATGACTGGCCGGATGCAGCAAATGCAAGAGCATGCCCAAGTTCATGGACGAGAATAGAGCAGAAAACAACAAGCACCCACACGCCTAAATAGACTAAGAGCGTCCGTGTATCGTCACCGGCAAGTGACTGAGCTAAACCCCAGCCAAACAACCCTGCTGCCGGCCAAAACCAACCAGTCACCCGTACAGGGATTTGACCAATGTGAAAGTGAAAGTCAGCGGGCGTAGACTGTGGCTCAGCGAGTAACATTTTTTATTATGCCGCCTGTTCACCATGCTGAACAGCAATGGTTTTGTCATCATTCGATAGAGACAAGCCATCTGTAGCAATATTGACTATCACTTCTGCTGCTCGAGACGCTGAACCCGGCTGGGCCACCTTGCCTGCAAGCTTTTCCAATGCTGTCACCGTCTCTTTATATACCTTTGGATCTGTAAGCCACTCCACAACGTGGTCCGCAAGAGCGGAAGACGAATCCGCGACCGTCAGATACTCCGGATAAAGCATTTTTGGATCCGGAGATGGTGGTTGACGAGGCGGCCAGAATACTGGATTGACCGGCCCTATTGGATCCGACATAGCCAAAAGATTTACAAGTGTAAAAGACCGACAATGCCTCATCCAACTCTGAACGACGTATGCCAAACCGGAGAGTGAAAAAACCATAACCGACGGTACTCGAGCAGCGAGTAGTTCCAGTGATACTGAGCCACTCACACAAACAGCGACAGTCGCTTGGGGAATTAATTCACTTGTTTTTCCCGCTTCGACGACGAATTGATTTGGGTAACTCCCGGCTGGCGATCCTTGTATCAACTCATTGATGTACTTTGCATGACGCTCATGGAGTGCAGCAACAACAAGATTTATGTGTGGAATTTTTTGCTCTATTTTTTGTGCCGCAAGAAGAAGGCTTTTTAAATTTGCTTCAATTTCCTGCTTACGTGAACCGGGCAGCAAAAGCACCAATGGATTTTCCTCTGTCGTCCTTTTTTCTTTTCCAGAGGCATGCCGTACATCGAAAAAAGGATGGCCCACATATGTGCTGGAAATTCCTTGCGCCACAAACCATTCGTGTTCAAACGGAAGCGCTGACAAAACGTGATCAATCAACCGCCGCATCTTATGAATTCGCCAGCTTGCCCATGCCCAAATTTGGGGCGGACAATAAAAAACAACGGGGATACCGTGTCGCTTGGCACGCCAGGCCAACCACCAATGGAAACCGGGAAAGTCGACGAGCACACAAATGTCAGGGCGTTCATCCAGAAAACTTCTTTCGGCCCTTCGGGCCAAATCGACAAAACAATGAATTTTGGCTAACACACGAAAAAACCACATCACTGCTAATTGAGTCATGTCAGCAATAAGGTCACAGCCCGCACGCTCCATCTTTGGCCCACCAAGCCCAACACAAACGGCATCTGGGCACTGATCCTTAATGGACCTGCAGAGAAGGGCCGCATGATGATCACCTGATGGTTCACCGGCAGAAAGAAAGACTCGCATAAAATTATTGTGGGTTAGCCTTTTTGAAGGGGAGTGAAGATTATTTCAGTTAACACGATCTCGTTAAAGATCAATTTTCTTTCATTTATCTTGATTTCTTCATGCTGAAATGACTGTTCCGTGGCTCCGGAAGCCCACACGCAACCAGCGTTCCAGAGGCAATGATGACTGAGCCAACAAGAAAAAATGGAACACCACCCAGAACATCAATGCCCCATCCTACGAGAGGAGATAAGACAAAGGGTAGAGCCATAGCCCCTCCGACGAGGCTTACATAACGCGGCTGAAGACCCGTCGTTGGCGCAAGTTCAAGTGCATAATTACTAATGATCCGTAACATGATTGGATTAAAACCGAGTGGCATATAAGCCAGCCAAAACCACTGCATTGCAGCCGACTGAGAAACCATGGTTAAGCCGGCTACAAAAAGCGGCGTTCCTGTACAACAACCAAGTAGCCCAATAATGACTAGACGATTTCCCCGGTGATCCGCCAGAGGCCCGACTACCAGGCTTGCAAGACCAGTAGCGATGTTCTGGACAACAATCCACGTCAGCAGGGAGTGACTCGTATCCCCAAACTGCTCACGCGCAAACGCTTGATAATGTGGAAAAAGGATCATGGCAGCCGAAAAACATGCAGCCACCACCGCAAGCCGAGCAAGTGACCTGTCATGAGCAAGCAACTGCCAGAATGAATGCGATCGCACAGCATCAGATGCCTTACGAGATTCAGCCGTGAAAGTACTATCCGGTTCCTTAAAAAACAATGGGACAACAGCAGCAGCAGCAAAAAAGAAACTTGTCGCTGCGAAAATCTTAACAAACCCATTGGGCTCTTGCAGCCATGGCCCTAATGCAAGGAATGCAGCCATGATCGCAATGACACTACCACTCATCACACTCAAGACCAAAACTCTTCCTCGACGTCCAGCAGATATCAAGCGGCCTTGCAATGTTGCAACCAACAATTGGTTGCAACCATTGACTGCTGAAAAAAGACCATACGTACAAAGAAATACAATCGCAAGGAAAAACGGATGGTCATTCAAGAGACGGGACCATGCTACTGACAAGACTGCAAAACAAAGGGACAGGCCTATTGTCGTTGCAACCAAAAACAAACGGATTGATTTTGTGCGTGAAACGAATGGGGCAACTACCAATGGAAAGAGGCTTGTTCCAATGCGGTTGAGAACAGGGAGAAAGCCCCGGAGCATTCCAGAGGCAATGCACGCATCAAGAACCGCTGGCATAATCACGGTCTCTGTTTTGAAGATCCACCCGATACGAGCAACTACCTGATATGTCACCAGACAAGCAATATTCCGAGGCTCATGGGAAGCCACTTCGGTACGATACGAGCTTTTTTTTTCATTATTCTTGAGTGTTTGTTTGGTTGAGATCATCTTATTCTCAAAAGAAAGCAACCGCATGAAAAGTGGTTACACTAGAGACTTCCAGGACGAGTGTCCTAGCATCTTAGCGCGAACGGCAACCACTGCTCTTTTTTCGATTCATGATAGACACATCTCAATATATCCATCGCTTCCAAAAGCAGGTCTGCTTTCTGCAAGCACGCCGGCTCTTGCCTTATATCCTCACAATTTTCTTGTTTTCCTGGCCCACCAGTTTCGTTCAAGCGGAACACTTTGTTTGGTTTGGCTCCTACACAGGGAAGCCTCCTCGAGGACAGGGTGTCTATGTCGCTCATTTTGATGAAAACACGGGAGACATAAGTAAGCCTGAATTAGCATGCAAGGTAAAGAACCCTTCATTCCTCGCGATTCACCCAACACTTGCCATAGTTTACGCGGTATCAGAAATCGCTGACCTGAATGGCCAACCAACGGGAGGCATTATCAGTTTCACGATTGATATGAAGAACGGCCACCTCACTCAGCAAAGTGTGCAACCATCAAATGGAAAAGGCCCATGCCATCTTTCAATCGATGCACAAGGTAAGGTTCTTCTCGCTGCCAACTATGGAAGCGGGAGCACTATTTGCCTAGGGATTGATGATGACGGAAGCCTTCTCCCCCTCATCACCGATAAAGAGGGTGGCCCCAGTGGGTTTATTCAACACACCGGTAATGGTCCGAATAAAACACGTCAAGAAACACCGCACGGTCACTCTATTAATGCGACGCTTGATAGCAAGTTCGCAATTAGTTGTGACCTAGGAGCTGATCGAGTTTTTGTTCATAAACTTGATGCTACTGCTGCCTTAATGACACCTCATACATCGGCCTCAACGCAACCGGGTGGCGGACCGAGACACTTTGCAATGCATCCTCGGCTACCGTTTGGCTATGCCAACAACGAACTTGACATGACAGTAACTGCTTTCCATTTTGATACTGAAAAAGGAACTCTTAAGAAGCTACAATCAGTAAGCACTATTCCCGATTCTGTGGGCGAGCGTAGCAGGTTTTCAACTGCAGAGATTGCCATTCATCCATCCGGAAAGTTTCTTTACGTATCAAATCGTGGACACGATTCGATTTCTCTATTCGGAATCAATGAACAAAGCGGAAAGCTCTCACTCAAACGTGTCGAGCCGACTCATTGCCAGACACCTCGTCATTTCGCAATTGCCCCGGGTGGCAACCGGCTTTACGCGGCGGGGCAGGCATCTGGAACCGTAACTGCCTTCACAATTGACCCTACCACCGGCAAACTATCATTCACGAATCGTCTTACAAAAGTCCCAAAGCCTGTTTGTATCATTTTTTCTCGCCCACTCTCATCTGGACCGGAAAAGCCATGACCATTTGCTTACTCAAATCAAAAATCCATCGAGCTGCTGTCACTGGTGCATCAGTTGATTACGAAGGTAGCCTCACTATTGCTCGTGACTTAGCAGAGCGTGTTGGACTTCGGGCCTATGAAAAAATATTAGTAGGAAACCTTGAAAATGGAGAGCGATTTGAGACGTACTGCATCTATGGTGCTACTGGCAGCGGAGTGATTGAACTCAACGGGGCAACAGCACACCTTGGAAAAATTGGCGATCGGCTGACTATTATGTCCTACGGGCAGTATTCTCCGGTAGAGGCCGATGACGCAAAACCTGCAGTACTCTTACTTGATGAAACAAATGCCATTGTTCGAGAAAGTGGAATCCTGAATTGTTGAAAATCTGATACCGAAGAAGTCCATAAAGACTAACGAGGAGCTTCCTGACCTCGGACCAAAAGTTCCAGATAGCTCGCTGGCTCAGGATTTTCTAAACCCAGTTCGCGTGCCAAAGACTCGACACAATCTCGGGCCAGTGGCACTTCACCTTCTCCAGCGATGATCTCAAATTCAGCGTAGCTACCTAGATTGGCAACGGCATCGATCGCTATTTCGACGTCACTGCCGTGCCAATGAACACGTCCAGGAAGTCGTGTCTTCGCAACCTCGAAGACCTGGTAAAAACCAAGGGACTCAAGCAATTCTGTCCACGCAGCAACGGTTGTCTGCCCCGTTGGTCCTTGAGGCATAACCCCTAGCTCAATTTCCCGTCTGACTTTTGCTGATGTATCAGCCCGCGGACCTTTCCACGTCAATTCCACAACATCACCAACTTTCCGAAGACGTAACGCCTCATCTGTTTTGCGAAAATTGCGCACTGGATGGGAAAAATACCGATCGATCTGCTCCAAGCGGTCTCGAAAGCACGCAGACATTGTGTCGAGACGTTCAACCACGTGATCAACATCAGCCAGGTGAAATTTGAGTTCTACTTCGTACACTCGTGAGACCCTTCGTTTATGATATTCATACGTAGTCTACACATTCAGGACCAACGGATAGCCTCATGGCACGTACTTACCACCAGTTGATTCCTCTGGTTCTTGCTTCCTTTGCAATTATTGGTTGCAATCTCGGACAAAATCAAGAAACACGGCAACACGTTGGTAAATCAGTACCAAAAATTTCACTCGTCTCACTTGATACCAAAGACGAAACACTCATATTTTCTGGAAAGATCACACTTCTCAATTTCTGGGGCACTTGGTGCCCTCCTTGTCGCCAAGAATTACCAGGGCTTGCAAGGCTTGCGTCGCGGCTCATAGATGAACCTCGCTTTCAATTGATTGCTGTGTCGTGCGGTGGGGGAAAACGTGATGATCTTGATCAATTACGCAGTGAAACAGAAACTTTCCTCGCATCCACGAGAATTGCGCTCTCTCCTTGGGCAGACCCAACTGGTGCCACCCGCCTCCGCTTTACCGAAGCATTTGGTTTTCGCGCCTATCCAACAACCTATTTGATTGGATCTGACCAGAAGATACTTGCTATTTGGACCGGCTATTCTCCTTCTATGGAGACGGAAATTGCACAATCTGTTGCTCGCTCACTGAAGCAACTTCCTGCGGCTGATTCCCTGTAGCGTGGAGTAATGAACAAATTCGACGAGACTCCTTACCTGGATCCGCTGCACCAGTGATACTGCTCGCAATTGCAACCCGCTTCACTCCCAAATGAATAAGCCGATCAAGGTTGTCAGACGTAATGCCACCAATGGCAAAGACCGGTAATCGTATCTCTTCAGAAACATCCCGAAGGAATGTTTCTGAAGCAAACTCTTTGAACTGTTTTGTGGTGCTTGGATAACATGGACCAACTCCAAGATAATCAGCGCCATCTCGTACTGCCTGCTTTGCTTCATCAATAGAATGAGCGGTACGCCCAATAATGAACTCATGACCACCGACCTTACGGGCTAGATTAACGGGCAGATCAGTTTCACCAAGGTGGACGCCATCTGCATTTGCAGCAACGGCAACGTCTGCTCGATCATTTACGAGAACAATGCATCTTTTTCCTGCAATCAACTCTGCGTGCTGCTGGGCTTGTTGAGTGATTATTTTTGTGCGATCACAAAGCAATGCCGTGTTGGCTTGTTTA
>JAUWWJ010000471.1 GCA_030616935.1 Planctomycetaceae bacterium | reverse complement strand
TCTTGATGAAGCAATTGAGTTGGGTCCAAAACCAAACATGAAACGTGAGCTTGATTATGCAAACTCACGATATATGCAAATGTGGTTTGAACGACCTGTCCGCCGTGGCGGTGGCACAGTTTTTCGAGACAACGATGATCTCATCATGTTCCGTGGTGAAAACCACAACTTGCGCTCGGATTCAAACGGCCTGCGATTTTCTACTCCCGGACGATATCGGATTACGGTGACTGGCTCCGCGTATCAGCCGCGCTCATCGGTGACCATGAGCCTCAAGCGTCAGAATGATATTCAGGGCTGTAGTGAACTCTTTGCCGCATGGGATGTGACAGAGAAAATGCGAACTGTTTCAACAATTCACTATTTTCGGCCAGATGATTACTTTTATGTCAGTGCTGATGAACTTGAACCGGCACCTGATGGCAAAGTCATTTACAACTCTCAACCTGCAAGTGAATTCAAAGGAGAGGGTGTACGGGTTCGTGAGGTGCTTGTTGAAGGTCCGCTGGAAACTACGTGGCCTCCACGCCGAACACGGTCCCTGTTCCCAAGTGTTGAATGGGAACGGACTGTAAATAGCAGATCGTACAGACCCGTTACAACAAAATCTCATTACCAACATATTCGTGACGCTGTGGCAGCGCTTGCGCCCAGAGCCTTCCGGAGACCAGTCACTAAGAAAGAAATATCGGAACTGACCAATCTTGCTATTCCGAGCCTCGAAGCCCAACGTGGGTTCATTGCCAGTGCTCGCATTCCATTAACAGCGATCCTCATTTCTCCACATACGCTCTTTCTGACGAACGATTTGCAGAAAAATAAGTCGAAGCTAACCGACCATGCGCTTGCCTCTCGACTTTCATATTTTCTCTGGCGAAGCCCTCCTGACGAAGAGTTACTTCTATTAGCGAGCGAGGGAAGGCTTTCTGAATCCAACACGCTGTCTACTCAGGTCGATCGACTCTTGGCTGATAAAAAAAGTCAACTTTTTATTCATGAGTTTACCGATCAGTGGTTCGAACTCGATCAGATTGATGCAACGACACCTGATCTAAAACTGTACCCCGAATATGATGACGTCTTACGTCGAGCAATGCTTGCTGAGACACGAGATTTTTTCTCGTATCTGCTGAAAGAAAATCTGCCAATCCATAACCTGATTGACTCCGACTTTACATTCCTGAACCGCCGTCTTGCTGAACACTATGACATCAAAGGCGTATTCGGTGAAACGATGAGGAGAGTCTCCTTGGACGCATCGAGTCCACGAGGCGGTATTCTTGGACATGCCTCAATTGCAAAAGTAACTGCAAATGGGAGTGTCACAACGCCCGTCAAACGTGGTAATTTTATCCTTACGCATGTGCTGGGTCTTCCACCGAATCCGCCACCGCCAGACATTGCCACAATTGAACCAGATACACGAGGCACTACCACAATTCGTCAGATGCTTTTGAAGCATCAGTCGGTTGAAACATGTGCTAGGTGTCATCAGCGTATTGATCCACCAGGTTTCGCAATGGAAGGCTTTGATCCGGTTGGTACGTACCGGCAGCACTATCGCATTGGTAAAAATATGAAACAAAGTCTTCAATCTGGATTACGGTTAAAGCGAGTGGGTTACAACTCAGGCCCGCGTGTAAACACGTCTGGGGTCACAGTCGAGGGCGATGTTTTCCAAAACATTCGTGACTATCGAAAATTACTTCGTGAATCAACAAAACAAATTGCACGAAATACTCTCTCACAATTGATCATTTTTGCGACGGGTGGTGACATTGAATTTTCTGATCGTGATGAAGTCGAACGCATTCTTTCTGCGACACAAAGCGACGGATATCCTCTCCGAAGTCTTGTCCACCACGTTGTTACAAGTCCCCTGTTCAGAAATCAATGATGCACACACCGCTCTCACGACGCACGGCACTAAAAGCTTCTGGAATTACAGGTGCCTTGCCTCTTCTTGAATCCATGAGCATAGCAGTCGGCGGCAGTCAGATGACGCCACCCAAGCGAATGGTGTGCATCTGCAACACGCTTGGCCTCCATGCACCGTCTCTGTTTCCTCAGAGAACAGGCTCCAATTATGAAAGCACGGAATACCTAGACATTCTTAAACGTCAT
>JAUWWJ010000122.1 GCA_030616935.1 Planctomycetaceae bacterium | reverse complement strand
CAGTGTTCAAATCATGCGAGGTTGCTTTGGGGGCTGTACATTTTGTTCCATAACAGCCCATGAAGGTCGAATTATTCAGAGCCGTTCAAAGCAGTCAATTCTCACTGAGGTGAAACAACTCGCAAACCAACCTGATTTTAAAGGTACGGTTTCTGACATTGGTGGCCCAACAGCCAATATGTACAAAATGCGTTGCCTTCGACCAGAGGTCGAGGCGAAGTGCCGCAGACTATCGTGCGTCCACCCCACAGTGTGCAAACTACTCGGAACTGATCATGGGCCTTTGAAGGAAGTCATGCGGGAAACCCGATCGATCCCGGGCGTAAAAAGGGTGCTCGTCGCGAGCGGTGTTCGAATGGATTTAGCGCGTCGCGACCCGGAGTATCTGCGGGAATTGGCCGAACACCATGTAGGTGGGCATCTAAAAGTTGCACCTGAGCACACCGACCCAAATGTACTCGACCTCATGAAAAAGCCTCCTGCTACTGACTACGTTGAGTTTGACAAGGCTTTCCGTGCGGCAAGTCGTCGAGTAGGCAAACGTCAATACACAGTCCCCTACTTTATTGCGAGTCATCCTGGGAGCGGACTGAATGAAATGATCGACTTGGCACTTTTCTTGAAACGGAATGGATACCGACCTGACCAGGTCCAAGATTTCATCCCCAGCCCTTTCGACATTTCGGCCTGCATGTATCACACAGGCCGTGACCCAATGACAGGAAAGCCTGTCACTGTCACGAAAGGTTTGCGAAATCGCAGAATGCAGAAAGCGTTACTTCAATTTTTTAAACCAGAAAATTATTTTGAAGTGCGAAAAGCGCTTGAACATGTAGGGAGACAAGATCTGATTGGTTCTGGTTGCGACAGTTTGATCCCAGATCGACCACCCCAAGAGGCTCTCGATAAAAAAAGGCGAGAGGCCAACCAATCATTGACAGACCAAAAGTCTGGTGATCACATTCGCGGACTGAGAAACACAAAGACAAACCAACGTGCCAGAGTGTCTCGGTCACACAAAACTATTGGGTACAGGCCTAAGCGGCCAGGAAATGGATAACTCTTTTACATTTCTACACTGTCCAAAAAAAAAAGATTGATCTCCACATATCGCCTGCAATCATATAGTGCGTGGAATCCGAATGGCAGGGCAAATGAAATAAGGGGACTCAAATGACACGGTTAATTCTCCTCACTTTTATAACGGCAACGAGCCTTGGCATCTCAGTATTCTGTCGTTCTGCAGAAGCAATCAGCCCTAGAAATCCATACCGAACCTTTAATTTGGGTGGCGTGAACTATGGTTCAATGCGCTGGGAGCGTACGCATCGCCAAGGACGAAGTAGTTGGCCGAAGAACAAGTCTGCTCGACCGCAGGTACGTGGAGACAGGACCATGATGATTGGCGGCATTTCCAGTGGTGTCTACTTACAACGCAGTGAATCCAGCAATCAGATGAATCAGAGCGATGTAACAACAAAGTCATCTCGCTGATTCCGTCTCGCCCGCATCACTCGGTGAATCATCTTGATAAATCCGATACTTCTTTGTTACGAGTGCGCCTCCTCGTTCAAGAGTTCGCTTCGAAAGATGATTGCTTTCTAAAACCCAAGAAAACTCCACCTCCTTCATACCCCAGTTGTAAAGTCGCGGCACAAGGGCGGCGTGCAGAACCAGACCGACTCCCCAAGCTTGATACTCCGGAACGACATTCGTACTGATTGCTCTCATTCTTTTGATAGCTGACTTATTCCATAGTAATTTCAAAAAGCCAAACGGAAAAAGTCGCCCATTCATGGCTTTGATACGTGGGTTGTAGTCGAGTAAACAGAAAACAGTACCGATAGGCTTACCATCAACTTCGGCTACCAGGGAAAGTTCTGGGACGATCAGGTGCTTCAAGTGAGCAGCCATGTGATTCACTTCCCCCTGCGAAAGAGGAACAAATCCCCACGTTCCGGCGAGACTCGTATTATAAATATCAAGAAACATTCGGACTTCGTCAGTAAACCTTGCTCGATTAAGAGATCGAACTGAAACTCCAAAACGCTCCTTAACGCCTTCAACCATTACGCCAAGTTTTGAATCAATGCCTTCGAGCATCGACATCTCGCCCCAAAACGCGTAGAGGTCTTCGATTTTTTTGAAACCATTCGCTTCAATAAGATCTGCATAATAAGGACGATTATGTGTCATCATAAAAAATGGTGGAGTTGCAAACCCCTCAATCAATAATCCGCACTCATAATTCAGAGATGGATTAACAGGGCCACGTATGGAAGTCATGCCCTGATCCGATAACCACTTCTTTGCAGCATCGAATAATTCGGTAGTCGCCTCTAAATCATCCGCACATTCAAAGAAACCAAAGAAACCGCGGTTTTCTTTGTAACGTTCTATGTGACCAACATTAACAATTGCTGTAATACGGCCAACGTCTCTACCACCACGTGTTGCTAAAAAAGACTTTGTCTTATTGCGTTCGTAGAACGGATGAGGGTGAAACCCTAGCAACTCCTCCTGAGCACGTCGCAGCGGAGGAATCCAGCAGGGGTCACTGGCATAGATTTGCCAAGGCAGGTCTATAAATCTTCGCTGCTGACGACGATGAACAACCGGCTCGATGCTAATTGCCGACACGCAAACCCCCTCTGAATAGTGGCTCTATCTACTTATGGAAATTGCCCAGAACATGTTCGTATTACCCGCAAATTTTCGACTAACACCGAGGAAACCGTCAATGTCAGCTTCCACCAGAACGAATCAAATTTTATATAAGTTGCCTCAGAATTTTTTCCGATTTAACTCAAAAATACAGAATCTTCGCTGATTCACCGAATTTATTTACTGCAAACCCTTCAAGCCGCATACGTCGACTATCGACGTAGTGAACACTTGATCTTGATAACCATGTCAGATGTCCTCAACTCATACCGCGACAGTAGTAAAAGGTCCTGCCTTGTTACTGGCGCTACTGGTTTGGTTGGCAATAATGTTGTCAGGAGGTTTCTGGATACTGGTTGGAATGTCAGAGTGTTGGTTCGCCCTCGCCACAGTGGGACTACTGCAGCACTGGAAGGACTCCCGGTCCAAAAGATCATTGGTCAACTCGAGGATACAAGTAGTCTCCAAAGAGCTGTTGATGGAATTGATCTCGTCATTCATTCAGCTGCAATGGTTCATTGTGGCTGGCGTTACTACGACGAAATGCATCGAGTCAATGTAGAGGGAACAGCTCATCTTTCCAAGATTGCACGTATAGCCGGAGCTCGATTCATTCATGTCTCAAGTGTTGATGCTCTCGGTTTGCGCTCGGATGGTATCCCCGCAAATGAAGAAACTCCTCCTGGTGGGATGATCGAGTGTCCATACGTATTAACAAAGAGAATGGCCGAGTCTGCTGTCCTAGATCAAGTTGAACGTGGTCTGGATGCTGTTATCGTAAACCCTGTTTACATGATTGGACCCTGGGACTGGAAGCCATCTAGTGGGCGAATGCTTCTTGAGGTTGGTAGTGGGAAGGGTCTGCTCGCTCCACCGGGTGCCAACGATTTTGTTGATGTCCGTGATGTTGTTAATGGCATTGAGGCTGCTAACGAACGAGGTCAAACAGGTCGTCGCTATATCCTTGGAGGCCATGCCCTATCGTATCTTGATGCATGGAAGGTGTTTGCCAAGGTAACCAATCGTCGTCCTCCGATTGGAAATGCCCCACCACTCGCAGTACGTGCAGCTGGACGGATCGGAGACTTAGCTGGCATATTGTTCCGTCGAGAACCCCCAGTCAATTCAGCATCAGCGACTATGTCAATGCTGAGGCACAACTTCTCATGCAAGCGAGCATTTGATGAGCTAGGATACAAAATACGGCCATTAGAAGTTGCTGCTACTGATGCTTGGGCATGGTTTTGTGAAAATGGCTACGCCAAAAATCTTGGAGAGCGTTACACTCAACCAGTATCATGCCAAACATCTTACTCGTCGAAGACGAGGACCATCTCGCCATCGGCATCCGGTACAACCTGACATCCGAAGGCCTGACGGTAACGACCGCTGCTGATGGACACGAAGCTTTGGCTATTCTTAATGAGCCAAATGCTGATATCGATCTTGTTGTACTCGACGTTATGTTGCCCGGCATGAGTGGATATGCAGTCTGTGAAGAACTCCGCTCTCGAGGCAGCCTTATTCCAGTTGTCATGCTTACAGCTCGGACGCTAGTAGAGGATCGAATTCGAGGTTTTAATGCTGGAGCAGACGTTTACCTGCAGAAACCCTTTGATCTCGATGAACTTCTCTCAGTCATCAGAAGCCTCCTCAGTCGACGTAAGAACAGCTCAGCATCTCCCCCAGATGAATCTGCAACAAGTCGCTCTGAAAACAGCTTTGCATTTGGAAAGGCTCATATCAATTTCGACACATGGGAGGCCTATTGCGACAGTCGCCGGATTCGGCTCACAGCGCTCGAAATGAAGCTTCTTCGGTATCTAATCGAACATGAGGGACTTGTATTATCGAGAACTGAGTTGCTTAAGAATGTCTGGGGGATGGATCGCGCGCCTGCAACAAGGACTGTCGACACGTTCATGCTGAACTTGCGAAAGTCATTTGAAGAAAATCCTTCCCAGCCCCGTCACTTCCTATCTGTACGCGGTGCCGGCTATCGATTTATCAGCGACTCGATAGAACATCCGGAGACCTAAACGATTTCAGCTACTGAGATTACCAAGGAGTGCGGCAGCAGCGTCTGATGGATCTGGACTACTCAAAAGAGATTCACCAACGAGGATCGCTCTAACTCCGGCAGCCTCAAGTTGCTCAACATCTGCTCGTGTGCGAATGCCGCTTTCAGCCACAAGTACACATTCTGAAGGTACTTTGTCTTGTAGCTTCAGGACATGATTAATGTCTGTCTTCATTGTCACAAGGTTCCGATTATTAATCCCTATAAGCGTTGCACCTAGATCGAGCACTCGGGAAAGGTGCTCTTCACTATGCAATTCGACCAGTGGTGTCATTCCAAGATCAATTACCTCTCGGTACAAGCTTCTTAGAAGACAGTCCTCCAAACACTCTGCAATGAGAAGAACGGCATCGGCTCCATAGAGACGCGCCTCATTCACCTGGTAAGAATCAATAATGAATTCTTTTCTCAGGGTCGGTAGTGAGGATGCCTGCCTTGCAGCTCTGAGGTCATCCAGAGAACCACCAAAGTCTTCACCGTCAGTTAAAATAGAAAGTGCAGCAGCTCCAGCTTTTTCATACCCACGAACTATCTCTGCAGGTTCAGCACCAGGACGAATTTCACCTGCTGAAGGACTACGTCGCTTAAATTCGGCAATTAACCGTACCCCACCAGACTCGGAAACAGCCGCAAAAAAGTCACGTGGCTGATCAGAATCATCAAGTTTTTCCTTGATGCTGGAAAGTGGACGTATTGCCTTCGATTCAGTGACTTCTTTTTGTTTTCGACTAATGATTCTGTCGAGTACTGAGGACATCGCTCACTCGCATTATTAGGTAAATGAAAAAGGATTGATTCTGGCACGTTCTGTTTCATCACAATCAGACATTGGAATTCCCTACCGCTCCAAACAGCATCCACGATAGTGGATCAAAATATCCTGCGTTCTGCGGACTTTGTTTCTACTAATGCCTAAAGTGACGTCGTGATGTGAAGACCATCGGTAGCTTCGCAGCGTTTGCGGCGGCAATCATCTCTGAATCTCGCTTTGAACCTCCGGGTTGGATGATCGCTGCAACACCT
>JAUWWJ010000465.1 GCA_030616935.1 Planctomycetaceae bacterium | reverse complement strand
TGCTCGCGGAACCTGCAGCAATTCGTGATGCGATGCTTCGGCTTCGTCATCGAAATCATGACATCATATTATTTCACGTACTTGATGAAGCAGAAGTACGATTTCCTTTTCAGGGAATGGTAGAACTCACAGATCCAGAAAGTAGCCAGAGCATGGTTATTGATGCCGATGCTGCTCGTCGTGACTATGTGACTGGCGTTGATGACTTTCGAGAGCACTATAAGAAGGTTTGTCAACAAGCGGGAATCGATTATGTGCCTCTTGATACAAGCATGCCGTTTGATGCTGCTCTGATGGAGTATTTAATCAATCGTCAGCAGCGAGCTTAGGTAAACACGCCCATTCTTCAGCGAGTACTATTGATATTATGGGCCTTTCTTTCCTAAACATTTTGTTGCTGAGTGGGATGGCGGTTGTCACGATTCCTGTGCTGCTGCATCTTTTTATGCGACGGAAGCCTGTGCCCCACCGATTTCCAGCACTCCGGTTTCTGCAAGCTCGATCACATATGAAAAAGCGGCGGTTGAAACTCCAGCATTTGCTGCTCTTGCTGGTACGTGTTCTGGCTCTTTGTATTCTGGTTCTAGCACTCTCTCGGCCTGTTCTTCGTGGTTCGGGCTGGATTGTTGACCAGGAAGGACCAGTTGCTGTTGCATGTGTGGTGGATACCGCACCGCGTATGTTGTTGCGACAAGAAAACCGTACGAGACTCGACGAGGTTCGAGATATTGCTTCAAATCTTTTTGAAAAGCTTCCATCAGAGAGTAAAATTGCAATTGTTGACACCGGTGATGGAGAAGCGAGTTTTTCAGCATCCGCAGTTGTTGCAGCAAATAGGATTGAACGACTGACAGCCGGCGCATCCTCGGTCAATATGGCGACAGCAATGAATGATGCTGTACGTCTGCTAGAGAGTTCAGACATAGAGCGCAAAGAGCTTTATGTGTTTACGGATCTGTCCCACGGTGGTTGGGAGCAGCCTGTGGAATCTGATTGGGACACACTTCATCCGAGTGTCAATCTTGTTTTTATTGATGTCTCAGCAACCCATCCCCAGGATTTTATTCTCGAAAGTCTTGAACTTTCTGCTGAGCGTCTTACTGTCGGTAGTCCACTGAATGTATCAGTAATAACGCGACGAGTGGGTTCAGAGTCTTCCCGGTCGGTTGCTATTGAATTTCAGGATCAGGAGGGCAGCTTTGTTCGCCGAGGGGAAAAACCCGTTGTCTGGAAAGCCGGCGAAGAGGAAGAAGTACGGTTTGAAATTAATGGCCTAGAGCCTGGCGTTCATCAAGGACGAGTACTTATTGAGGGAGGAGATGGCCTGCCTGCAGATGATTCAATTGAATTCACTGTAGATGTTGGTCCACCAACACGGGTGTTGGTGGCTTCTCCAGAACCAGTTGGAACAACAGGTCTTATTTTTGTCGAAGCTGTTGCACCCTTTCCTCTTGTAAGTGCTGGACGCAGTAAGTTTACTGTCACACTGGACTCTTTTGAATCTTTAGAGAAGGCATCATGGTCTGATTTCCTCAGTATTGTTTTGATTGATCCACCACCGCTACCTCCGCGTACATGGGAAATGCTTCATCAGTGGGTCAGTAAGGGGGGTGGGCTTGTCGTATGGCTGGGGCCTTCAGCTGGCAAGCCCATCGAGTTTAGTTCAGCTGAGAGTGAGTCTGTCCTCGGCGGACGGATCAAACGAGTATGGCGGTCTCCAGACCGTTCGAATTACTTTGCTCCTTCCTCGCTCGATCATCCTGTTCTATCGGCCTTTCGTCGCGTTGGGGATTCGGTGCCATGGCAGGATTTTCCGGTCTTTCGTCACTGGGAGTTTCAGCCAACTTCTGAGAATGATGATCCGCAGTCGTCACCGGCACTGTCTCTTGCCAGTTACCGCAACGGGTTACCAGCACTTTTTGAGCGAATTCTTGGTAATGGGAGAGTTGTGATCGTTACGACACCAATATCTCAGGCAGCAGACGATCCGCAAGCGTGGAATCAACTCGCTACTGGTTTTGAGCCGTGGCCGTTTGTGATGCTTGCAAATGAGATTCTGGAATACGTTGTGGAAACTCCAGATTCTCTCAATATCAAGTCAGGCGAAGTTGCGAGGCTTCGTCTTCAGCGGCATGATTTGCCAACGGCTACAGTCCGCACACCAC
>JAUWWJ010000143.1 GCA_030616935.1 Planctomycetaceae bacterium | reverse complement strand
GTTGCCGCGCCATGTCCCGAAATTTCACTACCACCGCTTTCCAAAATCACCCGCTCTTTGATCACCGTTTCCATCGTGGATCCGATCACCTCACTGATTTCATCACCCGTGATGAATCGTGCGGTATCAATGGTATGAGCACAAAGATCCCCCAATGCTCCGGATCCGGCTACATCACCCTCGAATCGCCACATCAGCGGTGTATCTGGTCCAGCCCAATCTTGAAGATAACAGCCTCGAATCTGATAAATTCGACCGAGTTTTCCTGCTGCACATAACTGATGAGCGAAGGCTATTGCGGGACATCTGCGATAGTTGTACCAGACAAACGTTTTTCCAGTTGCCTTCTCCGCAGCTTCTACCATCTGACGAGCATCGCTCAGCGTCCCTGCCAGCGGTTTTTCACAGGCGACATGTTTTCCGGCCTCGAGTGCCGCAATCGTGTGCTCGGCATGCACGTTGTTGGGGGTTACCACATCAACCAGATCTATCGCTTCGGAATTGACGGCCGTCTTCCAATCCGTTGCGCAGTGCTGCCAACCCCAACGATCGGCAAACATTTTTAGCTCTTCCTGATTACGGCCTGCGATCGTATGCATCACAGGCTTGCAGGGCAGGTCAAAAAACTTATTCACCTTTAGATAAGCATTTGAATGCGCTCGGCCCATGAATTTCGTTCCAATCAGGGCGACATTACAGTGGTTGATATTCGCAGTCTCAGCAGACATCTTAAAACTCCTGAATTGAAAAACTATTCAAATTATCTGACGGTCCATAAATCAATATTGCACGTCCGTCCACTTTTGTTCTCGACTGCTCTGGATAATCGCATCACAGATTGCCATCTCCTTATGGCCATCGACAAACGTACTCCAATCAGGGTTGTCCGGCATTTGACCCTTCTCCACCGCGCGATACACATTGCGAAATAGATTCTTGGGACCGTCTGGGTAGGCTTCGGGATGACCACCCGGGTAATGGGCATACTCTTTGGCAGCTTCGTGCAGCAAGGATGGGTCTTTGACCAAGATTTCATTCGCTTTTTCCCGATAACCAATCCACATATCGTTTGGTTTCTCTTGATCCCACGCCAATGCACAGCGGGATCCATCGAGTTCGAATGAAAGCCTATTCTTCCGACCGGCCGAAACCTGGCTGACGCTGAAAACACCACGAGCCCCGCCCGAAAGTTCAATCAAGACAGAGGCATAGTCCTCGGTATTAATATCTTGCGGTTCGTAGTCACTGGGCGAAAGTTCCTTGCCGGCGTATGTCTCAATTTGTTTTTTGGGCTTCATTCGCGTCTTGTGTACGGTACGCATGTCGGCCATGACGCGAACGATGCTCTCGCCGGTGATGAATTGCAAGAGATCACACCAATGACTACCAACGTCCGCGACCGCTCGACTGTCTCCTGACATTTCCGGTTGTAATCGCCAATTCCAGTCTGTCTGGAGGTACAACCAGTCTTGCAAATAGGATCCACGGAGAGTGAATACCTCGCCCAACTCCCCTTGTTGAACCATTTGTCTAGCGTGCTGAACCAGCGGATAGTAGCGATAGTTAAAATCAACGGCATGGATCAGACCCGACTCCGATGCAAGCTGAACAAGTTCTCGGCTTTCTGTACTATTCATAGCAAGAGGTTTTTCGCTGATCACATGCTTGCCGGCTGCAAGAATATCTTTGTTTACCTGATAATGCAGGTGATTCGGCGTGCAATTGTGAACAACACGGACTTGAGGATCAGCAAGAAGTTCGCGGTAATCACCATATGACTTCTCGATGCACAAAAGATCAGCCTTACTTCGAGCCAACTCGGCATTGGCTTCGGCCAAGGCAACAAATTCAACGTTGCCCAATCGCCTTCCAGCCTCGACATGTACCGGACCGATAAATCCAGTGCCGATTACTCCGGCTGCGATCTTCTCTGCCATTGTCTCACTCTCCTTTAACTCTAGAAAATAAACCCACACTGTCGCTTTTCTACACCCGCGAAATGTGATCTTATCGGTTCGCTGTCGGTTCTAGCAACCGGCCACGCATCGATTTTGTATCAGGTACCTTACGATGAGCCACTTCTCAATGGAGATAAGCGGGAGACCAGCAAGTCGCTTTACAATGTGATTGTAAACACCCGTCCACCAGTTCCGCCGATCGCTGCATCACACTCGCTTGTGCCAAAGCCACGCGTTGCCGCTTCCTTCAAGCCACTCGTTGGCATAATGCAACTGGTGGTCGCCAAGCCCCGTGAGCAGTTTTCTCCTGGACATCCCGTTCGTTGCTTGAAAACACCGACGTTTTATAAAATTCCTGCAGTCATTAGAAAAGCCTCCAAGAGAGCGTAGCACAAGCCAAACAGCGGCTACAGTCCCGCACCCTTGAGAACCCCGGTGGGAGGCATGGTCCAACCCTGATAAGATACCTGTAAGAAATTCTCTACATTTCAAAACAGGCAACTCAATGGGCTTTTCTGACCGCGGATATTATCGCTTTGACAACTCATTCCAGCGACAATCTGACTGGACCGCGGTGATCACTCTCATCATTGCCAATGTCGCAGTATGGGTGCTCAATCTCTTTGGTGGTCGTGATTTTTCCATCAACAATATTCTCGCACTCCGCGGAGACCTTCCCGAACATCTGCTGGAGTGCTGGAAGCTTATTTCCTATGGCTTTGCACATGACGCAACATCGCCTTGGCATCTTGCGTTCAATATGCTCGCCATCTTTTTTTTCGGAAGGGCTGTCGAACAGGTGCTTGGCAAAGCAGAGTTCCTTCGATTCTATTTTGTTGCAGTTGTCGCATCAGGATTAGCATGGGTTCTCAGTGTCAATTTATTTCCTGGTGGCTTTCCGCCTCGCCAGACGTATCTAATCGGTGCCAGTGGTAGGGTGATGGCAGTTCTAGCTGTCTTTGTCTGGTACTTCCCTCGGCAAGAAGTCCTGATCTGGGGTGTTCTCCCTGTGCCCGCATGGGCACTTGGCATTCTCTACTTTGTCACCGATATCCAAGGGGCAACTCAAGGTGGTGGCAACGTTGCACACGTCGCACATATTGGTGGTGCGGTTTTTGGCTTACTGTATGCCTGGCGAGGATGGAATCTCAGTGGTCTGTCTGATTTAGGCGGAAGGCTCAAACAGATGCGGCGGCGTTTTAAAGTTGTTCGACCAGACGACGATCTTGGTCACTCACAAACGACCACCGAAGATGAGCGAAGTCTTCAATTGAAGGTTGATGAGATTCTTGAAAAAATTAGTCGCTCTGGGGAGTCGAGTTTAACAAATGATGAGCGCGAGACACTCACTCGCGCAAGCCGACGTTTCAAAGGACGTTCCCAGTAACTACAACGTTCAACACGGTGTTTTTATCGAAGGATATTTTCTTGTGGTTGCGACACCACCCGCGGGTTGTCGCGACTGGCAGATCGGATGTGATCGATACGTGTGACGAACTGCTGGAATTCCTGTTCGTTAAGCATTCCGGATAGCACTGAATGCACCTGCCCTGCTGTATTCAGCACAACAATATTAGGCTCCCCCGGAATAATACCGAACATTCGTTTCAGTGTCCCATCGAAGTCGAGCCAGATCGGAACGACTGGAGAATCTTTTCGCATACGAGCTCGTGCAACCGGCTTGAGTGCTCTCGGTACTTCCGTCAGTGAGGCCACAGGAATAACACGAACGTCTGGCAGTGCAACCCCAGCAGGCCAATTGACGATTCCCCTCACCGGCTGTTTCGACCATGCATCAGAAGAAACTTCATCAGCTGTTGGATGAAAATGGAGATGGAGTTTTCGTCCAAGGAGAAGTGAATCTTCGGCGCCATGACGTTCGGCATACACAAGAATGACAACATCTCCGAGATATTTTGTTGTTTCGCACGGAGTTTGAAATTGATCCTCCATAACAACATTCATCACACCCTCAGCATGCACACCTTCGAGGGATCCAAGTAAAAATCCGAGCACCAGAACAAGTGGTACAAAATGATAACGATACGACATGGCGAGTTACTTCCTATCACGATCAAAGGTTAGGCAGCCTGTCGGGAATCATGCAAAGACGGAAAGGCTAATACTTCTGCATCTTCACCATCGGGCTGACTGTCATCCATTTCTGCTGAACCGGGACGCAGAATACCGAGAATTGCTGGAAGAAAAACGAGCGATGTAAGAGTGCACATTGTCACGCCAAGCGTGAGAAGTCGTCCGAGGCTTTCAAGCCCACGATGACTGGCAACCATGAGTGCACCGAACCCAAGAATTGTCGTTAACGCATCGACCATCACGGCATTCGCTGTTGATGGACTAATACGATATTTGCCAGGCCGTTCCAGTGCATCATGGACAATATGAACGCCATAATCGACAGCTATGCCAAGAATCAGTGGAATGCCAATCAGGTTTGCTGGATTGAGATCAATTCCAAGCACGCCCATAAGGCCAAGGGTTAACGCCATGCCAGCCGCAAGCGGCAAGGCTGCCAATAGAGAGTGCGTGAGACTTCGGAAATCAAGCCAGAGCACCGCGATAATCACAATAAGTGAATAGAGTGCAGCCTGCTCATAACTCCGTTTCATTTCGAGTGATGCCTCGTATGCCTGAAGTGGATTACCCGTAGCTTTTGGATCAACACTGCGCACGTCACTCACAAACTTTTTAAGGGCCTCGAAATTCCAGATGTCTCCCCGCCCATAAATTTTGAGTAGATGTTTACCACTCGAGCCAACAAATCGATCAACGAGGCTCGGTGGTAAATCATTGAGGGACGGAGCGACTGGGTCTGAGACAGCAGCAAGTGCATGAAGTCGACTGAGAAGTTCACCGGCAGCGCGTTGCTGAAACATTGCCAATGCCTGGTAACATTCTTCGGGTCTCATCCGCCTGAGACAATCACGAGCTCGTTCCAGATGCCAGGCAGCTCTCATGCCACCTGGCCGTCGTGCTGCCTCTGCCTGGGCCCATCCGAGTGACTCACCTAGAGCATCGAGGCGGTCGAGAGGAATCTGCGGAGGCCGTTCTGGGAGCTGTTCTAGTCGCTTCCCTATTTGAGTAATGAGTGGCGTCTTGACTTCCTCATCTCCTGATAGAAGTGATGCTATTTCATCTACTCGCTCAACAGTTGATAGTTTGGCAAGCTCTGCTTTTCGTGCAAGTAACTCCTCACGTGAATCGGCAATTGAAAGGGCGTACCAAACACTCTGATCACATTCCTCAAGTAGTTTCTTTTCAACTTCAACGCTTTCGAGGCCATCAGGCTGAAGATTAAGAAGATTATGATCATAGCGAAGGTCATGAATCCCTGAGCTTAATGCAAGTGTTCCAGCTACGGCTGCCAACAACACGAGACGGGGGTGCTGTGCAAAGGGTCTCAACCAACTGTGCACAGGAACAGGTTCAGGAATTTTTCGTCCAAAACG
>JAUWWJ010000043.1 GCA_030616935.1 Planctomycetaceae bacterium | reverse complement strand
ATCGGGACAACGAAACCAAGGAATTTCATCATTCAGGAGCTGGTTCATAGCCGTTGTTTTCTCGGCAAGGGCATCCGCATGACGCTCAATCATGTCATGGCCAGCCTGTATGGCCGTGGCTTCATCATCGTGCATTGCCCAAGAGACAACAGCGCCTTTGGAATCACACGGAATTGAAAACGTGTAGTGCACGACTCCCTTGGCATCTTTCTCAAGAACAAGGCTTGTTGCGAGTTCTGTTGATGCACTCAGGACCGTGGTCATGCCTGAATAAACAGATGGGCCAATACGTTCGGGGCCGCCGGGGTCTGGACGAGATTTTATCGTGCCAGCCTCAGTAACCAGAATCGATCGCTTTGTATCATCAAGCCTGGCGGCAGCCTGAGAGGAGACGCTATTCCTCGTAAACAAACTCTGACCGGTGAACTGAAGAGTGACCGGCTTTGACGCAGTGATAATTGAAGCCGCTGCATCGCTGCTTCCGATAAACTTCCGCTCTCGAATCGTGATGCCATCAAGGTCATATTCACAAATGACTTGATCGGGGCGCCATCGCATGATGCGTGGCTTAGGCGTCTCATAGGTCTTTCCATCGACAATGACACTTCCATACAACACACGGGTGTCTTTGTAGAATTCCCAACTCATATAATCATTGCCAGTACCGGTATTCTCTGTGCCAGTGATCTCACTTTGCACACGCGCGGCACCACGAGCGCGAAGGTCATGATAGAAGGGATGAGTCAGGCCTATGGTTTCATCCTCAATGGTCCTCCAACTCGCGTGAAATCCACCAACGTAGTAAGTCACGTTGCCTGCAAGAAAACCGTGCTTACGACCTTGGATGTCGTGTTCAAGACGGCTGCAATAATCTGTGAATGCTGGCCGTTCGCTCGCCATGAGCTGCGTGGTGGCCGATAGGTGACCGACGCAGCTCATGACAAAGAAGAGGGCTACCGAAAAGAAGAGCTTAGAGAATTTTAGAATGGGCATAAGTCTAGAGCATGAGGAAGTGAATATGGATGATCAATTAATGTAGGAATACTTGCAGGGGACTATTCAGGTTATTGCTTTCAGCAACTCGTTTTCCATCAACCCATACAAACAGCTTGCTTTGCATGCCGGGAGTCGTTGAAGACCAATCTTCTTTCCAAAGAATATCGATGTCGTGGCCATGATATCGAAGGTCCCCCAGGTAGAAGAATTTCCATTGTTTTCTTGGTAGCAGAGGGTGAATCTCAAAACTGTCGCCATGACTGCCCTGAAATCCAATGAGATCTTCGATGAGCACATCAGGAAATGTTGAGTGGAAATAGTCCTGAACATCACCAAACCCTTTCCCCATGGCAGGCAAACTTTGCACAACGTCACCCCCACCAGGCATTCGATATCCTCCAGTACGGGGTAGATACCACTCACCAATACTGCGGCGGCGCCCATGAAGTTCGACATATTGGGTTACATGGTCATACAGAAGCTGACGATCTTCTTCACTGATGGCACCTCGAGTTGCTTTATAGTCCCGGAGGTACTTGGCGTACGCTTTATAGACAACAGAGTTTTGGAAGGGCCATCCGCGGCCATTCCAGCCATATGACATCTCATTAAAAAAATCATGCCTATATTCGGTGGTGGACATGCCAAACGGTTGCCGAAATCCCATTTCATCACCGAACTGCTTCCATGCAATATCGTATTGACTGTCATCATGAGGAAGCATGGAGAAATACCACGGCGTGTAGCCGACTGTTTCTCGAACAAGGCTTAACTGATCGACAACACCTCCCGTGTGCAGGTTGTCTCCGGCAAGACGAGAATAGAAAAAGGGATCCTCTATCGACCCACGTTTCTTGTAAAAAACAAAGGCGTCATCAGGTGCCGGGTAGTGCCACAGTGAATTAAGAATCTTCTTCTGAAGTTCGGATGCTCGCTTCGCATACACATCAGCTTTTTGCTTGGAAGAGTGGCCACCGTCTTCTGCCGCCTGAAGGGAGTAGAGATTGGCAAGCGAATGAAGATTTCCGTACATATAACAATTCAGTGACGGACGGACCGTAAAACAGTTTGGATAGCTGTTCGGATTTTTTGTTTTCCTTTCACCGTCTTTATCGATATACCAGTCATGATTTCCACCGAAAGGCTGCGGCTGCGTTTGATAATCATCGAGGTTAAAGGCTTGCGGATAGACCAGCGGCTGGCTTTTCAAGCCTTCCTTGAATGCTGCCTGCCACCCTTTACCATCGGTAAAGTACCGCCGCCAGCGTTCTTCACCCTTATAGGGCTCCTCCTTGTTCAACTCCGCAGTGTAGTCAGAAAAACTGCCTTCAGATGCAATTAAACCGAGCGTGGTTGAGATCGTGAACTCATTAGCATCGTACATATCGAGGCATTTGTAGAGACCGTGCGTCGTGGTCTGAGGAGCATTAACTCCGAAGATGAGATCCCAGACTTCCTGATGACGTTCCATGGATGGAAGCAATCGGTCTCGCCATCGAGCGTCGGGGTGTATTTTCAGCATCGCTTCTGAGGCATCAATCATCCAACTTGTGTAATGATGGCTTTGCGGACGAGGCAATGTTGAGAGCCAACAATTGTTTTGATACTGCATTTCGTGAGAGGGTGGACCACTGAGCCAATATTCAGCATACGACTTCAGATACTGAGGATCTCGCATCCACCGAAGATCGTAGAACTGGTGTCCTGCAGGAGCAGGGATGGCACCACTGTTTGATGCCCAGCCAGGGAAGCCTGGAAACTCCGTGAAGACAAAATAGTTTTTATTATCCTCTTCCCATTCCTTGAGATGCTTTGTGATCATCCACCAGCGATAGTTGAAGACCTCGGTGTAATCTTCGTGTGAGCAGAGAAATTTCGGGATCGACTCTTGCAAAAAAGACTTATTGTTTTGCTTGTTAAGCCAGCCATCGAATTCGGGTCGATTTCCGTTAAGGTGTGAATAGCCATTGAACTCATCGACATCATCATCAAGGGTGGCCTTCGCTAATGCCTTGATACGTTGAAGCTCATTGTCAGGATCATCACTTTCAGGTCCTACAACCTTTTGGGCTGGTGCATGAAACCGGCACCCCAACACCCCGCCAGAAAGCTCGTCGTGGAGCTGAACTTCGACACGGATTTTCTTGGTAAGAATCGGCCGCACGCACGTCACGTAGTTGTATTGGTCTCTTTCAACACCCGGCTCTTCTTCCCGCACATCCACTTCGCTCCATGTATTATCAACTCAGGCCAAAACTCGCCATGACTGAGGAAGAATCTCCTTCCGTTCGTTTCTGAACGATGCAGCGGCCTGTGCTTCATCGAACCAATACACTCCTACGGTGGTTATTTCCTGTGGTATCTCAAACTCATACTCAAACCACTCTGTACTACCCCTTTTCGGGTGAAAGCTGAGACGGGAAACTCTCTGGTCTGAAGAAGTCTTCGGCTCCCAGCTATCAATGAGAGATCTGCCATTGGCTCCTTTCACTGAACTTCGCACAGTCGGAAAATCACGATCTTCCGGAAAGGGTTTCGCATGCACCCGATTGACAAAGTTCTGCCACTCATCATTCATTGCTGAGACAATTTCTGGATGCTGATCAGAAATATCGTGCGTCTCACTCCGATCATTCGAGAGGTCATATAACTCCCAGCCAATAGGAGATGCACGGTCATTATCGGTAACAATCTTCCAGTTTCCGTTTCGTGCAGCAGAGTGTGTTTCATGTTGCCAAAACAGTGATCGATCAGGCATCGATTTTTCAGGATCAACAAGATAGGGAAGCATGCTGATTCCCTCTAAGGGCGCACGTGCCTTGTCTTGATAATGATCTGGGTACTCAACACCTGCCACCTCTAAAAGAGTGGGCATAATGTCAATAAAGTGAAAGTACGGATGGCTTATGATTTTGTTCTTTGACTTCAGACCTTTGGGCCAATGTGCAATGAATGGTGACGCTACCCCACCTTCATGGACAAACTTTTTGAATTTGCGAAATGGGGTGTTTGAATAGGCTGCCCACCCTTGGCCCTGAGATGTTGCCCAGCCACTGAACTTCTTCCATTTGTCATAGTTGTCTTTTTGGTAGCCAACACCACCGAGTTTGTCCTTGACTGCCCATGCGTCTGTTTCTTTTTCCCCATCAGGAATAAATTTTCCTTTCTCGAATTTTCCTGACGTGTAGTCATACATCCCTCCCTTAAAATGGGTTCCAAATACACCCATTTCACCTGAGCAGCCATTATCCGACACAAAGAGAATGAGGGTGTTCTCATAAGCCCCCTGAGCTTTGAGCAACTGCACGATTCGCCCAATGTTATCGTCCATCGAGGTGATTTGGGCGTTGTACATGCTACGGCGGAACAAAGTCTCTTTTTTCACATCGTCCGGAAGATCATTCCACGCCGGTAAACCAACAAGTGTTTTTCCAGTCTGAAGGCCGGGCATAATTTGCTGATTATGAAACGAGTCCACAGCAGGCAATTGCTGTTGCGGAGGAACAACACCAAGTGTTTTTTGCCGAAGCAGTTTTTTTTGTCGCATATCATCCCATCCGCGGCCCCATGTTGTGAGCCACTCAGGATCTTCGAACTGGCGTTCATACTCAGCAATGATTTCATCAGGGGCTTCAAGCGGAAAGTGCGGGGCGTTATATGCCAGGTAAAGAAAAAAAGGTTTTTCATCTGCCCGTAATGCATCTTCTATGTACTCAATGGCAACGTCTGTAAAGAAGTCTGTCGTATAGAAATCCTGATCAGGCTTATAAGGGTTTCGTAAATTTGTTTTTTCATTGTCTCCTTCGATAAGGATTTTTCCGTCACGGTAGATATCACAGCCGGCCAAAACCTTCCAGTAGCTATCGATGTGTGTTCGTACAGCAGTCGATCGATCGAAGCCACGATTCTCCGGAAGGGAATGTGCCGGTGGATCATTGTGCGCAGCGACATGCCACTTGCCACTCATAAACGTCGCGTACCCAGCAGACTTAAGTGCCTCACCAAGGGTTATGCAGTTTTCATTCAGAGAACCCTCATACCCTTCGCCCCAATTCCTGTAGACCATGTGGCCTACACCCGCTTGATGCTGATAGAGACCGGTCAGCAAACTCGCACGTGATGGGCAGCATCGAGCAGTGCTGTACATCTGGGTACATCGAAGGCCATTTTCAGCGAGTGAATCGAGTGTTGAGGTTGTAATCTCTCCGCCAAAGCAACCCAGGTCGGAATATCCAAGATCGTCTGCCAGAATCACAATGATATTTGGCTGTTCCTGAGCTATCGCGTCCGAGTAGAACGTCGCGAAAAAAAGAATCGCTGCCACGAATAATCGCAATGTAGAATGCATAAATATCGTCCGATTCTATGTCGTAAAGAATAAAACCCGAGATTATTCTACCTCGCTAAGCAAGAAACAGAATGAGACAATCCGTACGCGTATTGAGACATATTGTCAGGCGCAGCATAGGCTTCCGACGTGTGGGGCGAGACAATGCACGAAGAACCTGAAGGTTTTCGCTGGAGTGGAGCAGGTGAGACGGTTCATGGATGCTCCTTACTACTCGCTCTGTACGATTTTGCTTTATCTCTGGCTTGCTAATCTCTCACAAAGTTCAAGCTTTTGACGGTAATGCTGGGTTCGATTTCAGGCGTTGAACTCGTGGCATTTTATCTCCGACAATAAACCGCATGGTTGAGCTCACACTTCAATCTCTGCTCCCTGGGCTGGTTTATTGATTACGTAGCAAACTGCTGGACTTCATCTGGTCCGGGTGTTGCGTAAGCGGGATCTTTCGCCCGGATATAAACTTCACCATTGTCGAGCACCCGAACATCAAGCGGTAAGATAGTCACACCTTGTTCGTTGATTGTTCTGGCGTTGTCACCGATGTTGCGTGACACGATACCGTCTCGTGATTCAGGTGGCGCGTTCCCATTAAAGAAGGCCGTGCACCACCACTGGCCGTTCATATCTTTAAAAGGTGTCCCGTGACCAAGGAAGCGACCGGCAAATTTACGCGGCCCATAGGGACCAGTGATCTTGCTGGCGACGCAGTAATAAAGATTGTACGACCCCTTTCGCCCTTGATCAGTTGACCATGCCGTGCCCAAATGAACGTACTTGCCACCGACTTTGATCATCGTCGCTCCTTCGTGACCAATGTGACTGATAGGTTTGCCGTCTGGCCCCGGACGCGAACCAGCCGGATCAATTCGCACCGGATCGGTGGCATAGCTGGTAAAGCTATCGTTGAGTGGAGCAATGAACGTGTTGTCCCACAACAGATAACGCGTGCCGTCATCGTCAGTAAAAATCGAAGGGTCGTGCCGCTGCCCCATGTTGCCAGCCATCGGGTGCGTCCAAGGACCTTGCAACTCCGCACCGCTAGTCAGTGCCAGACTGGAGTGTTTCTTGGGGCAATGCACTAATGCCCAGCAGCCCTTGTCTGCCAGCCAGTGTACTTCCGGTGCCCAGATCAGACGCTTCAGAATTTTTTTGCCGCTCTTCGCCTTCATCGTATCGTCGACTGTAAAAATCGGTCCTAAAGATTCCCACTGAATCAAATCTCTGCTACGCCATAACCGAACTTGGTCACCAACGATGCTCTCTTCACCCAATCCGATGTTGTATGGGTTCTTGGTTTCCCGAGGGTCATTTTCGTTTGGCTGCGTGCCCGTCAGGTAGTAATACTTCTTCTCGGGACCGATCGAGATATACGGATCCCGAATCCAACCCGATTTGATGTACAGCGCCCTGTCATGTGACTTGAGCCCTTCACGGATTGTCTCGGCGTCCATCACCGGGGCTGGTTTTCTGTCTGTAAGAAGTTCAACAAGGCCTTCTTTCCTCGATTGTTCAGCCTTGGCCGCTGGCTGCTGAGTTTTGGCTGGCACCGTTGTGGCTGCTGGCTTGGACTTGGATTTTCGACGAATCGGTTGCGGGTATTTCGCCAACGTCTTTCGTAAGGCCGCGACAATGTCCGGATTGTCTGCGGCAAGGTTACGAGTCTCCTGTGGGTCGGTTTTGTAGTCATAAAGTTCATACTCGGCGGACTCGACTGGTTTACCGACTTGTCGCCACTCGACGAGGCGGTATCGCTGCGTCCGAATGGCTCGCCCGAGCTTTTTCTTGGGGTATGCATGGTATGCGTGGTCTCTCACTCGGACATCCGGGTTTTTCAACACCGGCACAAGGCTTACACCGTCCAGCGGTTGTGGCACGTGCGGAGGAGGCAGGCCCGCCAATTGTGCCAGCGTCGGGAAGATGTCAACGCTTTCAGCGAGCTGTCGTGTGGATGATCCCGGTGTTGTAATACCGGGAGCGGTGATAAGAATCGGTATACGGTTGGCCTGCTCGTAATTCGTGTGCTTGGTCCAGATACCCAGATCACCAAGATGGAAACCATGGTCGCCCCACAAAACAATGATCGTGTCATCAGCCAGGCCCAATCGATCCAATTCATCAATCACTTTGCCAATCTGGGCGTCGACGAAACTTGTGCTGGCGTAATAGCCGTGGATCAATTTTCGTTTTACATCTTCCGGAATCGAAGCCGGATCTCCCTTGTCTGGCACAGGATAGTAATTGCGAATCTCGCCACCACGTTTGCCCGCGACCGAGGGAGCATCAGTGGGCAGTTCCTCGAATTCAGGCATTGGCAACTTTGCTGGATCAAACCGGTCCCAGTACTTCCTTGGTACGCACAGCGGCAAGTGCGGACGAGCGAACCCGGCCGCGATCAAGAATGGTGTGCCATCTTTGATACGCCGCTCTTTCGCGCGTTGCAATCGCTTCATCGTTTCGGCAGCAACACGACCGTCAGCATACGCAATGTCAGCGATGTCCGGAGATTCAAAGGCAGCGCCCCGCGGTAAGGAGTTCACTTGATCGAGCTTCTGATTCGTAAAAAATGCTTCTTCGCGAGTCAACTCACCGCCATTCGAACTTGCCGGATCGAGATACTCAATCACCTTGTCGTGATAGTGAGGTACGCTGAACGATTCTGGATCGCCTTGATTCCCGTGCCCAACATGAAAAACTTTGCCAAGCGACTCCGTGCGATACCCTCCGTACTGGGCAAAATACTGTGGCAATGTGACGGCTTCGGGAAAGGCTTGTCGCAGTTGACTGCCAAGTCCATAGAGACCCGTCGACGTCGAATGCGAGCCTAACATCAACGTAAACCGCGACGGTGCGCAAACCGCTTGATTGCAATACGCCAAATCAAACCGCATCCCGCGCGCGGCCAACGCATCAATATTGGGCGTTTGAGCGTTTGAGTCACCGTAGCATCCCAACGCTGGCTTCAAGTCATCGACAAGAATCAGCAGCACATTAGGGCGTTCATCACCAAAAACGAGACTGCCCTTCAAGGGCAGGATCAAAAGAAATGCTACGAATGCAAGACAACACCGAAATATTTGCCTTTGCATTATTTTCACATGGTCATTCTCGTGACGATTATTTTGCTGAAAACTTGAATACCGTCTTCGAATCATACGTTTCACCCGGTTTCAGAATTGTTGATGGGAAGTTGGGTTGATTTGGACTGTCGGGGAAGTGCTGTGTCTCAAGACAGAATCCACCACGATGAACGTATGGCTTACCAGACTTACCCCGCAGTCGACCATCGAGAAAGTTACCACAATAAAACTGAATACCTGGTTCAGTCGTATAGATTTCCATTACGCGGCCAGATGATGGCTCGTGGACTTGCGCAGCCAGTGAGAGTTCACCTTCTTTGCCGTCTGTGTCAAGAATCCAGTTGTGATCGTAACCAAGCCCAAAGACGAGTTGCTCGTTTTGCTGGCCAATATCGCGACCGATAGCTTTGGGCGTAGTAAAGTCGAACGGAGTTCCAGCAACTGTGGGCATCTCACCTGTCGGAATCAAACTCTCGTCAACCGGAGTGAACTTCTTTGCGTTGAGCATCAACTGGTGATCAAGAATCGTGCCCTGGCCCTCACCCTTCAAGTTGAAATAGGTGTGCTGAGTCACGTTCACCGGTGTCGCCTTATCAGTCGTCGCGTGGTAGTCAACAACAAGCGAGTTATCATCAGCCAACGTGTAGGTAATCTTTAATTGCAGATTGCCTGGGTAGCCTTCTTCCTTGTCTTTGGCGAGGT
>JAUWWJ010000240.1 GCA_030616935.1 Planctomycetaceae bacterium | reverse complement strand
GTATCGAATCTTGATCTCCACAATAGAGCAGCAGCTCCTGAATTTCTGGACGTGATACTGCGGGATGGAACTGGAAATTTGATTGATTCAGCTATTGCGATTGACGATGACCAGAATGGTTTTCGTTTGGTGGTAAACAATGGCGTTCTGGACGCCGGTGAGCACACACTTACTATTCGGAGTGGAGAGAGTGGGGTAGTGGCAGTTGATGGTCGGCTTCTTGATGGAAATAGTGACGGAGTGGTGGGTGACAACTATGTGTCAACATTTGTGATTGAGCCGCTGTCGGTCGGCACTGCGATTGTTGGTGTCCCAGGATTTTTTGAGACTGCAGGCCAAGAAGTTAATGTTCCAGCCTCCTCTGCTGGTGGCATTCCAATCGTTGTGACTGCATTAGAAGGAGTCATGTCACTTGATATGGAGTTGTTTTACAACCCTGAATTACTGAATATTTCCGGTGTTGAATTAGCGGCGGGTATGCCTGCTGGTGCCTTGTCGTTAATTAATGTGCTTGAGCCAGGCCATGCCGTAGTTGGATTCTTTTCGCCGCAACCACTTGCAGCCGGAAGCTACGAGGTAGCTCGCCTTCTGGCCACAGTGCCAACGAATGCGGAAAAAGATCAAACTCATGTGCTTGATGTAAGAGGAGCGAGTCTGAATGAGGGCATGATTCCTGTTTTTGATGATGATGGTATTCATGTCGTAGCGGCTGGTAACAGGGCGCCAACGGGGATTGCTCTCTCCTCGACCACTGTTGTCGAGAACAGCCCGGCCGGCACAGTCATCGGACTGCTGGAAGCCATTGATCCTGACTATGGAGATTCGTTCACCTTTGAGCTTGTGGCCGGAGAAGGGGATAGTGACAACGCGTTGTTCTCAGTTGATGGTAAGCAATTGAGAACAACCACATCCCTTGATTTTGAGTCTGGTGCAACTCGAGGAATCCGTATTCGAGTGACTGATAATGAGGGAGAGTCCTTCGAGGAAATTATCTCTATTCAGATTGAAAACCAAGTCGAGACGCTTTATGTCACTGAATTAGTAAGTGCCACTGATGGCTTTCGGGTTTCGTTTAGCAGGCCAATCGACGTGGGTGTTGTCAATCTTTATGACGCCATGGAAGTCTATGGCGAAGCTGATTTAACTCTTCGTGGAGCGATAACGGGTGACGTGAGTGGATCATTAGTCATTGCTGCCAATGGTCTTAGTATGCAGTTCGTTGCGAATGGTGCACTTGCGGTCGACACATATTCGGTAGTTGTTCGCAGCGGGACCGATGCATTTCTAACAGTGAACGGAGAGTTGCTGGATGGCAATGCTGATGAAGAAGCTGGTGATAGCTACAACGGAAGCTTTACAGTTTCTGAAGTGTCGCCCGTTCGGTTAGAAATACCAGGTTTTGCGAGGGGGCCTGGTCAGGACATTCATGTGCCAGTTGGGACTGAAGCAGAGATCCCACTTATTTTGGACTCAGATGGATCGGTTCGTTCACTCGATGCTATTTTCAGATTCAATCCGGAGTTACTAGATGTTTCGAATATTGTGGCCGGGGAGAACCTACCGGATTTTGTAACTTTTTCTATGGAAGTTTTAGAGCCCGGACGAATTGCCATACGGTTTGATGCCTCCGAATCGTTCCCAGATGGTGGAGGGGCTCCTGCAGGCCGATTGACCATAGCAAATGTCATGGCACAAGTTTCTACGACAGCTCAAAATGGGTCGTCAGCGATTCTCAGCTTAGAATCAATTGTGAGTAATAGCACCGTTCCTGTCATTGGTAGTAATGCTGTTCAACTGGTAGCATCGCTCGGTGATACCAGTGGTGATGGCGAGTACAGTTCAGCAGATTCAGCCCTCGCGGCAAGACTTGCAATGCGGCTGGATAGGGGGCTTGTCAGCTACCCTGTTATGATTCCTTCGCTTGTTGCAGATGTGAGTGGGAACGGAACTATCTCAATGCTTGATGCTGCAATGATTGCAGGCGTCAGTGGTGGAAACCAAGGTCCTGAAGGAGCCTCTGCATCACCACCAAGGCAGATGCTTCTTCGGCATGAGGGAAGCTTTCGGAGAGCTGATGTGATCGACATTTCGAGTATACTTTCAGATGATCAAACAAAAGTACTCGCTGAGTCACGGAATTCAGCGACCTCTCGAGCGCAAGCCTTTGCCGATATGGCTGCCGGATGGGCTGCGAGTGCAGCAGCAAATGAAAACAGTACGTTTTCATTTGCTGAAGAGAGTGAAGAATCCGGGAATAGTATTTTTGTAGACCCGGGGCTTGCCTAGATTCATTAAATGCGAGAGGCAAGTTAAAGGGATTAAAGAGATCTGGGCTTGTTTCGACCTATTCCGGCGAGGTCAACACCAAGCCTCTTAGCCTTTTTGTAGAGGGTCGTCCGATTGATGCCAAGCGATTTAGCTGCGGCATCCCTGCGCCAATTATTTTGACGCAGAGCGTCCAGGATGAGTCGCCTTTCGGGGGCAGCCATCTGTGCTTTGAGCGAGTCATCGATCGTCTTTTCAGCGACGATTTCTGAGTTCACTGTTTGTCTGCTACTCGCCCCTTCTATGACTCGAAGCGGGAGGTCCGTCACCTCTACTTGCTTGCTTGACCCAAGGAGAGCAGCCCGTTCGACGGCATGAACAAGTTCTCGCACGTTTCCGGGCCAGTGGTGTGCCTCAAGGCATTCGATAGCGGTATTTGTAAAACCCTCTATTTCTCTACCAGTTTGGACCATGACATTTCTGAGAAATTGCTCAGCGAGAGGTCGAATATCTTCACGTCTTTCCCGTAGAGGTGGAAGTTCTATTTTGATGACGTTTATTCGCCAAAAAAGGTCTTCACGGAATTTTCCGCAGCGAACAAGTTCTTCTAGATTTTCATGAGTCGCAAGAATGACTCGAGCATCGACTTGCTTTGTTTGAGTGCCTCCAACAGGTTCAAATTCAAAATCCTGTAAAACTCGTAGTAATTTCACCTGCATTGCCGGAGTTGCAGTAGCAATTTCATCAAGAAAAATTGAGCCTTTATCTGCTCGTGTAAACATTCCATCTCGTGACGTAGTGGCACCAGTAAATGCTCCAGCACTGTGCCCAAATAATTCACTTTCAAGTAGTGATTCTGTCAGACTTCCACAGGCAACCTCAACGAGTGAGTGCCTTGAACGAGAACTCCTGCGGTGAATTTCTCGCGCGAGTAAAGACTTTCCTGTGCCGCTCTCTCCTGTTATCAAAACAGTTGCAGTGGTCGGAGCAATTTTCTGAATGACTTGCGAAACGTCGCGCATCGCCGGACTGGTTCCAAGCACTTCTTGGTTCTTGCCTGTGTTGCAACGCATTGTCGATGCGTGAACGTCTGACGCTGTTTTTTGTTCTCGAACTGTATTGAGGGTGTTCAGCAGGCTCGAGTCATTAATTGGTGCTCCGAGAATAGTATCTGCATGAAGTGAAAGCATGCTTTCCTGGACATTTTTTGTCCCGAAAGCAATCAGGTAAGCATCGTCCCAGACCGACCGAAGCAAAGTCGCAAGACGAATGCTCCCATTATCTGGGAGGTCTCCATCAAGGATGCAGAAATCATAACGATACTGCCCGAGCTTTTTAATTGCATCTGTGACATCACCTGCTGCGGTGGCGTGCCATCCAAGCGAACAAAGCCACTGGGCTATGCGAGAGGCCATTCTGCGATCATCATCAACGACAAGTATCCGGTTCCAAGAATGCTTGAGATGTTTATTCGATTTCTCAACGGCCTCTAGAGGTGCCTGTTTTTGGAATGCTGGCATCACTGTTTCCTAGGAACTGAGCAACGTGCCGGGGGGACGGATTCCCCGTTTCACGATGAGAACGGTAACGGAATGTAAAACTCCATAGATTCCTAGGCCATAGAACGCCGCTAGAAAAGTCTCTCTCAGCCATATAACCAATATAAATTCAAGCAAGTGCTCGTCGATGTGTTGTAATCGTTACGACCATGCTTGGTGACACGACATAGGTGATCAATCATCGGTTGCGGATGATGTGGTTCGGGCCTCCTTTGAATGGGAGCCACGTTCGGTTTCAAATGATCCCCCTGCCTCCCTTGAGTGATCTGTCTGAAGTGGGGTTGCTGAACCACTGCTGT
>JAUWWJ010000466.1 GCA_030616935.1 Planctomycetaceae bacterium | reverse complement strand
TTTTTCTCTGACGAGCAGCTTGGTGAAGCGCTTGCAGAGCAGTGGAACACGGTGTTTGTCACGCTGTATGACAAACAGATCACGCACAGCCTTGTAGAGATTCTCAGTAAGACGATGGCAGAAATGTACCGAGTCGTGCCACTTGAGCTTCAGGACAGTGTGCTGACGATTGCCACAGCGGATCCTCAGAAAATCCAGATTGCGGACGAGCTGCGTGTATTTCTGGGCTATGAAATAAAAGTTGTTGTTGCGACAGATGCTGAGATTGACAAGGCAATCGAACAGTTTTATTCCGGTGAAGTCGATACCGTGGAATCGATTGTTGAGGAGATGGAAGAGGACAAGGATCTGGCCGAAGCGTCACAAGGTCTGCTGCAAGACGGGCCAATCGATCTGACAAGTGCAGAGGCAATGGCAGACTCTGCTCCCGTTAGAAAGTTGCTCAATCTTGTCCTGTTGATGGCGATCAAAGAGAACGCGAGCGATATTCATCTCGAGCCATTTGAGTCTGAATTCAAAATTCGTATGAAAGCAGACGGTGTGCTGCAGGAAATGGTGCCGCCACCAAAGCATCTTTCATTTGCAATCACGACGCGTATCAAGGTTATGGCTAACCTTGATATTGCCGAGCGGCGGATGCCACAAGACGGACGAATTGAACTGTCAGTGAGTGGTCACCCTGTTGACCTTCGTGTCAGTGTTCTGCCAACTCTATTTGGTGAAAGCGTGGTCATGCGGGTGCTTGACCGCGGGGTTGTTTCGCTTGATCTCGATAAACTGGGTATGGATGACGACATTCTGCGTCCCTTCCGTGAAATCATTACGCGGCCCAATGGAATTATTCTTGTGACTGGTCCAACTGGTTCAGGAAAGACGACAACGCTCTATTCAGCTTTGTCAGAATTAAATGAACCCGACGACAAGATTATTACGACAGAAGACCCGATTGAGTATGACATTGAAGGCATTGTCCAGGTGCCCATCGATTCTGATATTGGTGTGACGTTTGCAGCGGCACTGCGGGCGATCCTTCGGCAAGACCCTGACCGAATTCTTGTCGGTGAAATTCGAGATGTTGAAACTGCCGAAATTGCAATTCAGGCGGCGCTTACTGGACACATGGTTTTCTCAACGCTTCATACCAACGATTCACCAGCCACAGTGACTAGGCTGCGAGATATGGGCGTACAGCCCTTTCTTATCACCGCTACGGTCGAAGCGATACTTGCCCAAAGGCTTGTGCGTAGAATTTGTAAGGACTGTAAGGAAGAGTATGTGCCTGATGCAGACACGCTGACTGATCTGGAATTAACGAGTGATCAGGTTGTTGGGAAGACTTTTTTCCGCGGTCGCGGTTGTGATAAATGTAGTGGTAGTGGCTACAAGGGCCGGCTGGGGCTATATGAACTTTTAATTATGACGGACGAGCTCCGTGATCTGGTTGTTCGAAATGCATCAACAGAAGAGATTCGTGATCTTGCTCGAAAAGCCGGCATGGTCACGCTGCGTGATTCGGGAATGGTTAATATGTTTGAAGGGCATACGACAGCAGATGAAGTTATCCGTGAGACAATTCTTGAGGCGTAAGTAGACAGTTTCAGTCCGTTCACTTTCCTATTGATCGAGATACACCATGCCAACGTTCATGTTTGAAGCCATCGATGCGGCCACCGGAAAAGAAATCCGAGATACCGTCGATGCAACCAATGCGGACGAAGCCCAGGCCACTATACGGTCGATGGGGTACATGGTTACGAAGATCAAGGCTCAGAAGGCTGGTGCTTCGGCTGCCGGGGGCAAGAAGCCAGGCCGGACGTTTGCCATTGGGAAGGTCAAAATAAAGGAGCTGACGCTTTTTACTCGGCAGCTTTCTATTCTTCAGGATGCAGGCCTTCCAATTCTGCGAAGTCTCAAAGTACTTGCAGAAATGCAGAAGCCCGGTGGTCTTAAGAATGCGTTACTTGATACGTGTGATGAGATTGAGGGTGGTTCGACGCTGTCTGAGGCAATGTCGAAAAGTCCAAAGTGTTTTGACCGCTTGTACTGCAACATGATTCGTGCTGGTGAGGCGGGCGGTGCGCTCGAGGTCATTCTTCGACGGCTTAGTGAGTTTATGGAGCGTGCGAGTGCTTTGCGTAGGAAGGTCAAAGGCGCGCTTG
>JAUWWJ010000491.1 GCA_030616935.1 Planctomycetaceae bacterium | reverse complement strand
CAAGGCCTGACAGACCCGAAGGTATTCAAAGCACTGTGGAAAAGATGGAAAACTCGTGCGGATAAAACCGATGTGCAGGTTGAGGGTGGTACGACAAACGAAGCTGATGAAGTGAGATATGAAGGGCGGACGATTGAGCAGTGGATCAGCCAGTTTGATAGTGAATCATATGATGATAGGCGAGAGGCGATAAGGGCACTTACGCAAATCGGGCGTCCGGTAGTACCGGCGATGATTGAGCAGATGAAGAAGGGCGGTATGCGTGCGTCGTGTGCGAGGGGAGTCTTGGGGGAGATGGGACCGGAGGCGGAGGATGTAGTTCCGTGGCTTATTAAAGTTGCCTTGGACAAAGACGTTCGTATCGGCAAGGGGTGGGAATCCAAAGCTTCTTATCGGGAGAATGTAGTGTCTTGTCTGAATTATATGACGTGGGCACGGGATCAGGTGATTCCTGTTTTGCAGAGAATAGCGGAAGACGATGAGGATAACACGAGACTTCGGCGGGTGGCCATCTTGTTTCTGAGGGACATTGGGAAGGAAGCGATACCGATTCTTCGAAAGGTGACAGAAACACAGGAGGACGAGATACAGGACGCCGCCCATCATGCGCTGGCGCAGGTTCTGCAAAGAGAGCAGGGACTGAGCAAAGATGATTATTATACGCCTCTAATAGAAAAGGATCCGTTTGATACCAGTGTGCCGACCTATCTTGCGGTCATGAAGAGCCCCGGCCCTCTGGGGCATCCGCTTACGCAAAAAATCAAAAAGCTCTACCGGGAACAATTGGCAAAACAGCCGGACCCTCAACTCGCCTGGCAATTAGCTGCCATCATTCAGAATGGGCTCAGGAATACCGATATTGTGTGGGCTGCACCAACAGGCGGTGGTGCCTCACAGTGGGATAGAGAAGATCCTGCTGAGAGCTATGCCACCCTTGCCGAAGTGCTGGAATTAGGCTTTCGTCATGTGGAAGCGAATTCAGAACTGCGGCTGAAGTTTGGGATTTCGTTGGCGAAGCTTCGTTTGCTTGAAGGCGACTGGGACGGGATGAATGAGATGCTGCAAGCGTTGGGTCAAGAGCCGATACCAAAGGAATCACGCCAATGGCTGCCAGCTCCACCTATGGATTGGAAAGAAGGCTTGTCTTTACGATGGAAGATCGCCGATGAGTCGATGCGGTCGGGCAATTGCAGCTTGGAATTTCGGATTGAGAAAGACGGCAAAGGTCTTAAAGGTGTTCATTGTATGGTAAGAAAAAACCCCGAGCCGGTTTATAATACGGGAATTCGAACGGACACGCTGTTTTTTCAACCTTATCCTTTGGCTTGGCGTTACTCGTTTGGGTATATGGGTAATGATCGGATGAGGACGCGGTATGCGGTCAGCGATGAATCGGGTGTGGTTCGTTTCGATGGACTGCCCAACATTCCCATTAAGATAGAGGTGCTGGTTCCGACGGCGAATTTTGCTGAAGCAGCAAGCAGGTGGGAGCTTTGGATGGAGGTGGAACCGGGCAAATTCAAGATCGCCAAAGTGTACGGCGCGCCTGAGGAGGTGGTGAACGTTCGTAAGCCGCCGGCGGTGGTGGAATTAAAAGAGGGGGAGACGGTTTACTATCCTCGACTGGTAGTACGACCGGCGTTTGGCAGGCCGAGCTTGAAGGTTGAAAGGTTAGAAGCGAGAGCGACTCACGGGACCGATGTGCAGGTTGAGAGGAAAGTAAAAAGGAGAAGTACAGTTGAAGGACAAGTGCTTGGACCGGATGGTGAGCCCATTCGTGAAGCTATGGTTCGTCTACAGGTATTTGTGGGTGGTGATACTGATGAT
>JAUWWJ010000445.1 GCA_030616935.1 Planctomycetaceae bacterium | reverse complement strand
CGTTGTTGATAACACCTCTTTGTAGAACTTCAGTCACGTCATCTGCTTCAACTGAAAAACATGTATTTTCAATGAGAAATGTACAACAGCGTTTTTGGTCCATTCTTGCTTCAGACGTATTTATAACTATGGAATTCATGAGAGAGGATTCTCCTCTGACCACTGGCTTGCAGAAACAATATCCATCACTTCAGTTGCGCTGCCTCCAACCAGAAGAGTGCCCAAGAGACCTCTTTTCTTTGCTGTCTTCTCAAGCGGGCCATGGCCTGTTTCAACGTCAATAATTCTTCGAACGGCAATCGCCTTATTTCCTAGTTCATTGGGAAGGATAATGCCGACCAAGGATCCAGTAGATTCTTTTCCGAGTTCCTTCGGCGTATGTAAGACCCGATCGGGATCAATGAGTTGTGTCAATTCACCATTCCGTTTTACAAAACGGGAGTTTGCGGCGGGGTCAATTTCTGACTCAAGGAAATTCTCCAGGCGTTGCACCTGGTTCAAAGGAACAGCAACACGGTGGCCATTATGAGTTTCACACACAAGGTAGCGAGAAGATTCCTGAACAACCTCTCGACGTTCCTCGGATGTGCTTTTGAGATCGCCTGCATGACGAGTGAGGGCTGGAATATCGGCGGCCATCGTGATTCCACGGAGGTCAAGGATGAGGACCACGCTACCATCACCCATAACGGTTGCGCCGGAATAAATACCCATCGGTGCTAAAAGACTGCTTATTGCTTTGACAACAATAAACCAAAGTCCAGTTGTTTCTGTAGCATGACTGTGCTGGTTTTCAGACGTTGTGACAGCGTCTACCACCAGGCCAAATTCGTGGTTATCTACTTTGACAACAACAACAGTGCCTGATGTTGGTCGTTTTTTCCAGTCGCGAAGTCCGAGCCACCGGTCAAGGTACACAACTGGAATGAGTCGATCGCGTAGTCGTACGACAGGCGCACCCTCAAGCCCATCAATCATATGACTCGTGCCATTTTTTCTAAGAGCTACGAGTTCTTGAATGTACGGCTGCGGTATCGCAAGACGTTCACCACCACTTGAGATAATCAAAGCTGGTATGATCGCAAGAGTAAGTGGAATTCGCACACGAACGACAGTGCCAATACCACGTTGGCTACTGATATCAATAGTTCCACCAATAGATTCGATGTTTGTACGGACAACGTCCATGCCGACACCGCGACCAGATACGTCAGTCACGGCGTTGGCCGTTGAAAAACCAGGTTCGAAAATAAACTGAAAAATTCTCTCGTCAGACATAGCGGAAGCCGCATCATCCGTGACGAGACCTTTTTCAACTGCCTTTTGACTCACAGCATCGACTGAAATACCTGCTCCATCATCCGACACTTCAATAGTGACTTGGCCACTCTCCTGAAAAGCGCGTAAAGAGATTTCTCCCGAAGTGGACTTGCCAGCGACAGACCGCATGTCTTTTGATTCAATACCATGATCTATCGCATTTCGAATTAGATGGGTAAGTGGATCGCGTATTTTTTCAATAAGAGTCCGATCAAGCTCAGTGTCGGAGCCGTCGATATGAAGGTTAACTTTTTTGTTACATGCTGCTGCCACGTCACGAACAATGCGGGGAAACTTATTAAACAGTTGGTCGATTGGAGCCATTCGTGTCTTCATGGCCACTTCTTGTAGCTCGCCGGTCACTGCGTGAATTCGATTGACTGCGTTTAATAATGCAGGTTCATTGGTCGCCGTTGTTCGCAGTTGGTTACGGGCTAGAACGAGTTCACCGACGAGATCAACGATGGTGTCAAGTAGTTGTACATCGACTCGTATAGTTGCATCGAAAGTGTTATTGAAACGAGTGCTTTCTGAGCGTGACAGAATATCAGGGTTTGCTGCAGGTGTTAATTTGTCAGCCTCAGCGGGGTCATTTGAAATGGTCGATACGACGGGCCGTTCCTCAGGAACTGTTGTCGTGCAATCATCTGGTTGATTGGACTGATTTGTACTAGAAGATGGTGATGCAAGACGTTCTTCTGTTTGATTATTAGGAGGAGCAGCAGCTAATAGACAGGTGGCATCCATTTTCTGACAGAGATCCGGAAACGCGGCATCACCTTCTTTGCCAGTTGACTCAATAGCCGTTAAGAATGTTCGGATGGCATCAACGAGTTCAAGAAGCAGGGATGCCAGTTGTTCATCGAAGTGAAGTTTTCCATCACGAAGGAGGCCAAGAAGATGTTCTCCATGATGTGACAAGTTGCTCAATTTTGTAAATCCGAAGAAACCACACGTGCCTTTTATCGTGTGAATTGTCCGAAAAATACTCCCTAAACGGTCGGGGTCATGAGGATTCTTTTCAAGCGCAACGAGGTCCTGAT
>JAUWWJ010000408.1 GCA_030616935.1 Planctomycetaceae bacterium | reverse complement strand
GGTGAAGGCGTCAAGTCTTTTTCTGATTTATTTGAGTCCCGGTCACAATTGAACCGGCAAAAAACGATTTGGCTTAAAAAAAGTCTTTTTCTGTCGTTCAATACTTTAGCCATAGGGCTTTCGTATCGCTCACTCCCCACCAAAAATGGGGGCAAAGCTGTTTTTCCAACCATTGGTAACAAATCTAATTTATGAAAACAGTTTCAATCGCTGTTTTGCATGAAAGTGCGAATACTAGGAAATATCTCTGATCCCACACAATGTGACGATCCCACAGACGTTGCGTGAATATCGGGCTTAGAACGCAATAATGCTCAGAGTGCGAGTCCACAACTCATGATCAGGCTCACCTTACGGAACGCCCGAATCAGCCTACTCACTGGTAGATGGCTGACAGTAACTCAGTGCCAGCAGTGCGTAGCTTGTTACCAAATTAGCATCACCTTCCAGCCATCGGGAGTTGTTATTCACCCATGAGCCATCTTCCTTCTGGCTGCTAAGAAGAACACCAACCAAATCTTTTCGCCAGTCATGGGCTTTCCCATCAATATCTATAAATTGATCTTGGCCCAAAACATGAAGCGCCTTAGCAGCTGTGTGGAAATAATAAAACAAGCCGGCATCACCCATGCCAGGGTTCTCTGCAAATGTGTAGTGCCGTCCAAGCCATTCTACTGCCGCTAGAACTCGAGGATCATTCGCTGAAACGCCAGCATAGATCATGCTCCTCAACCCCGAGTATGTCATTGAGCCATAACTACGCAAACCGCCATTTGGTGTTGTACCAGCCTGACTTTCACCCCCATTTGCTGGCGTATAAAAGAAACCGCCATCAGGATTTTTGGGGGCGATTTCGAGAATGTCGTACGCGCCTTCCAGGTTTTGAGACCGCGAGACGAAAATCAATGCGCGTTGAATAGCCGGATCGTCTGAACTGGCTCCTACACCTTTCAAGGCATCGATGAGAAAGGCGGTATTCGAAAGATCTGGTCGCTCGTGCCGTCCGTATCCGGCCCCACCATACTCAGGATCAGCATACGTATTTCCTTCACTTTCATCCCACTGTATCACCGTGAGAAACTGCCTGGCTTTTTTGATTATCTCCTCATATTGCCCCGATGTATTGCATTCATGAAGAGCCAGTATGGCAATTGATGTCTCATAATTCGCAACAGCTGAGTCACGCTGATAAATCCCACCATCTGGTTGTTGAAACGTAAGAACGTATTGAACTGCCTGCAACACCATCGGACTATCGGCAGACGTTCCGGTTCGAACAAGTGCCGCTATTGCGAGAGCCGTTACTGCTGGACCACTTTGAGGCGAGAAACTTCCATCCGGCTGTTGACCGTGCTCACGCAAATAACGCGACGCTTTCGTAATTGCGTTTTCGATTGTTTCGGGAGTCGTCGCCGTAACTGTTGCTTCAAAGGCACACGAAATTACAAGCGACAAAAGCAAAGGGAGGAGACACATTCTGGAAAAAATCATGAACAACTTCATTGAACACCTTGGTCTCTTCGGCATGCTGCACAAACCCTCGGCACAATATTAGAAGACGACGTATTGTACAGGGAATGCACACGCGGGCAAAAGTTGCGTTATTCCCTCATACAACGTGCTTAGACTGGTGCGGATGGCATCGCTCGAGGATATGGTGGAATTTCACAAGGTGGAAGATCAATGCCATATTCAGTTTCCCACTCACTTCGCTCAGCATTGTCAGCGTAGTACGTAAGCCAAATCAATGAATCCACAACAGGCTCGGGGTACCAATCACCTGTAGAACATTCAGGAAGCCGACCTGCAACGCTACAATCCCAGTGGAAGTAATTATCCGGTAGATCAACACGTTTGATCGATGTCGGAAGGATTTCTTTCCGGATGAGGTTGTACAGATCACGATCTGAAAGATGGTCCGTGAAATCGAGAATAATTCGACCCTCATAGAGTCTTTCGATCACCCCCCACAACTCTTCGCGAAGATGTTCCTCGCTCAGGTTACAAGCCGGTTGTAATACAAGTGAGGGATTAAACCAGCGGCCAACAGGTAAAACTGGTGCCTGCTCCCAAGCCAACATGGATTCAAGATAACGATTTTCTACTTCCGTAGGCATTTCAAAAAAATCGATATCACCGAACGTTTCATCTTCTAGAAATGGTTCGATTGCATCGCGCAATGCTGCATTTTGCAACAGGCAGGATACTTCTTCAGGAGTCGGTGTATTTGTGAAATTCATGGTGCAACCTACATCAGGCGGCCGTTTCAATTACTCGTTGGGAACAACAACGAAATGACATGGTTTTCCCTACCCACGACATTACCAACGCGATTTGGTGACGCAACAAAGCGGAAGACAATTTTGCTGATAAAATCTGGGTGTGTTTCGGCACGACCGTTACGACATGACAAGTCTTCGCCGGCCTTCAAAATCAGCACATATCACCGACGTTACCACGAGCAGTCCCTTGTCGCAGAATCCTGCTATTTTGGGCAGATTTTGACGGTCACCAGAGTTTCTAGGCACTTCGGGGGCCGCACGCCGTTGCCTCGAGAGCCGAAATCTTGCTCAATCGCCGTTCATGACGACCGCCTTCAAAATCTGTATTGAGCCAGATTTCTGTCATTTTCTCCTGCTGTTCTGCACCTACCATTTCTGCAGCAAGG
>JAUWWJ010000179.1 GCA_030616935.1 Planctomycetaceae bacterium | reverse complement strand
TGGCACTCTCTCGAAATGTAGCTCCTGCCGATGCGAGCCTTCGTGAGCATCGCTGGGACAGAAGCAAATACATGGGCGTGCAGTTAGCAGGCAAGACACTCGGTATCGTTGGTATGGGGCGTATCGGTCAGGCAGTGGCCAGTCGCGCTCGTGCTTTTGATATGAGGGTTGTCGTCTATGACCCCTTCCTGGCAGCGGAGCGTGCGGGTGAACTTGGTGTTGAATTATTTGGAAGTGTTCGGGAAATGTTACCGGAACTCGATTATTTGACTGTCCATACGCCACTCACGGACGACACTCGTCATTTAATCGGCAAGGCAGAGTTGTCGTTACTCAAGCCTGGTGTGCGGTTAATCAACTGTGCGAGAGGTGGTATCTATGATGAAGAGGCACTCCTCGAGGGTCTTGAAAGTGGCGTGCTGGCAGGTGCTGCACTTGATGTCTTTGAGACTGAGCCGTGTACAGAGAGCCCGTTGTTTGGCCGACCTGATGTGCTTGTAACACCACACCTTGGTGCGAGTACCGAGGAAGCGCAGTCACAAGTTGCGATTGAGGGAGTAAATTTACTCACAGATTTTCTTCGGACCGGGACTATTCGTCATTCAGTTAATTCAAGCCCAATTGACCCTGCGGATCTTGAGGGTCTTCGTGGTTTTCTTGATCTTGGGTGGCGGCTTGGTGTCTTGCTATCTCAACTCGACGATCAGCCACCCAAGGCAGTTTCAATTGCATACAGGGGAGAGATCGCATCGAGAAATACTCGACTTATCACGGCGGCATTTGCTGCTGGGTTACTGGAAACAGCGCTTGAAGACGTCAATATCATTAATGCGGAGATGTTGCTGAGGGAGCGAGGGATCGAACTCGTAGAGCAAAGTAGAACTGACCCTGGTGCATTTAGTTCAGTTGTCGCTGTTGATCTGGTTGTTGGCGATCATGTGCATCGTGCAGCAGGAACTCTTTTCGGTCGATCCATGCCCAGACTTGTTCAACTTGAGGGGCATCGTCTGGAGGCCTATCTTGATGGGACGCTTCTGATTTTCATGCACGAAGATGTCCCAGGGATTATTGGGAATGTCGGTACAGCGTTTGGCGGAACTGGTGTGAATATTGCCCAGATGACCGTTGGGCGCTCGACGCCGGGTGGTGACGCGATTGGTGTGCTCAGCCTCGATCAGGAACCATCAGACGATTCGTTAACAAAAGTTCGGACGTGTGAAGGGATACATTCTGCCAAAGTGTGTAAGTTGCCAATGGCTGGACAACTTCCCTACTGGTTGGCTGCTGGATCAAATGGTTCGGACGGGAGATAATACAATAGTTCTGGCCTGCGTCTGGCACCTGCGTTGGTTGTCTAGGTAAATGTGTCCCACTGTTGAAATGGTCCAAAAGCTATTATGGAAGGACCAGCAAGACTGTTGTGTTGTTTCCTCCGGCTTAGTCTTGCCGGCCGCCCCCCTTTTGTTTGTGTGTGTGTCTGCCTGTTATCGACGAGCCTCTTCGTAGGGGGTGTTCATGCAGAATCGACGCTGGAGCAATCAGCCTCACGACTCATTATTGCCCTTGGTAAAAAAGGCTATCACGATACGGCAATTGCTGTACTAGACCAACTTCTTCACAACGACGCAGTGTCGGATTCGTTTCGTGAAAAAATTCCTTTATGGCGTGCCAATGAACGTGTGGCTGGTGTTCGTGGGACTTCAGACACCGGGCAAAGGCAGCGGGCGTACGAGCAAGCGATCAGTGATTTCAAGCAGCTCCTTGACGGCGATCAGAATCCGTCGGTTGCCGCCGAAGCAGCGTTTCAGTTGGGAATGGTTTTTCGTGATATGGGGAGACTTTCGAGGAATCAGGCAGCCACTGATGGAAAAGATGGTAGCGAAGCCCAGCAATTCTTCTTGTCTGCAGTTCATGTTTTTGTAGGGCCTCGGTCGGGCCAGACAGCGTTCAGTGCGATCGAGAAAGAACTCCAGCAAGTCGAAACGATCATTCGTGAGTTTCGAGACCAGCGGTTGATTACGTCGACGGATCGTCGCCTGTTGAATCAATTGGAGCAGAGTCGTGAGAAACTGCGGGGTCGTCGCGTGCAGGTTCAATTGCTTGCTGCTGAGGCATGTTCGGAAATGGCGGACTGTTTCGATCAACGCTCAAAAGAGTGGGCCCGAAGTCTGGAGGAAGCCCTGCAGCGGTACCATGCGGTGTATTTATCGACACCAACACGTTCTGCAGGACTTTGGGCACGACTTGAGGAAGGGAAGACTCTTCTTGCTCTAGGTCGGAAAAAAGAAGGACAGGAAGTCCTGCTCGAGATTACAAAATTACCAAGTTCGGAAACATTAATTTATCAATTACGAGTGAAGGCAGTCGACGCATTGCTTGCCAACTGGCTCAACACTGCGAGTTTGATAGACGATCAAGAATTTGATGAACGGCTTCGGCAATTTGCCCTCGGTGAGAATCGGTCCTCTGCGATCAATTCAGATCTTTTGGCAATGAAGTATCGTTCAGCCGAATTACTATGGCGACGGCTCGAAGCATCATCTGCAGATTCAAAAGATGCCCGCGAGTCGCTGCTGGCCGATGTTCGGACTCTTGCTCGGGATGTTGCGAAAGCTGGTGATGTTCATGCTGCATCCGCACGGAAATTGCTCGAGAAGTTAGGGGGGCAGGATGCGGCATTAGCTGAGCGACTCGGCCGTAGCTTTGCGGCATCCTTTCGTCATGCTGAAAAAATCTTGGATAACTATCGTAAGGATCCATCAGCAACACAGCGATCAGTAGCTCTTGCAGGGCTTCAAGAGGTGCTGAGGGGTGCGCCAAGCCAGACAGCCGAAGATCAAGAGCTGAAAAAAGAGCAACTGGCACGTTTGCGGTATCAAGCAGCACTCCTTTTTTATGAGGATGAGCGATACCACGAGGCGGTTTCGCTGTGCGACTTTCTCGTGAAGCGTTCGCTGTATGATCCTATCGCCCAAAAAGCTGCCGTTCTTGCGTTTGCCAGTTGGCAGGCTTTAGTGGCACAGCAAAATATTTATTGGGGCGAGAGTGCTACGGCCCAAATGGGTGAAATGGCATCGGTGATCATGGAGCGATGGCCTCGTGATAGATGTTCTGCCGATGCCGCGGAAGTGAGCATTACCCTTGCCTTGCGAAATGGGAATAGTGCAGCTATCAAGAGCGTGCTGCAGAGTCTTGATAAGGATGTGATCGGACGGTCCGAGGTGCTTTTGCGTGGTGGAGTCGCGCTATGGCATCTCTGTCAACATCCTGGCAACGGCCAGAACAGCACATTGGACGAGCTGAGGACGGAATGCCTTCAAGATGCCAGCCGAGTTCTCGATGAGGGGTTGGCAGTCATCGATGAAAAAAAGGCATTGCGAGGCAAGACTTTAGAAATTGCAGTGGCTGGGGCTATTGCGCGTTGTGAAATTTCTCTGTACTCCGGCAACAATGACTCTCTCGATCTATTTACCCTTCTTACTCATGCTGGATACGGGCCGTGGCAGGTTCTTCGAGATTCCTCAACAGAGTTTCCACTTTCAATTTATGAGGCTGGTTTGCATGTGTGTATTCGGGGTTTTGCGAAGGTGCAGCGATATGACCTAGCAATACAGGCAATGAAATGTTTGGTAGCAAATGTATCTTCGAACAAAGAAGCAAGGCTTCGGCTTGTCAGAACGGCTATCTCAGTTGGTAAAAAACTTTTTGAAGGAGTAGAAGAACGCATAGCGCAGGACAGCACGACAAGTGTACAAAATGGGTTTTCGGAAGACGAACTGAAATTCATTGAGCAATTGCTAGACTTCACAAAAGCTGCCACAGATCAATATGAGGTGCTGTCATGGGTGGCGTTTACCTCGGGTAGGCTTGGGCTTCCAGGTGATGGTCTCGTTTCAAATATTCCCAACGGAAAAAGAAAATCTTTTCTCGCTCAGGCTGCTGTGACAATAGAGGAAATCCTGTCGCACGCCGCGCTTCCTCAGTCGGCAAAGACTTCTTGGCGACGTGAGCTGGTGGTGGTCAGGTCAAATCTTGGTCAGTGGGATGCGGCTGTGGAGCAGATGAGAGTCATATTGGCTGATCAACAGAACAATCGATCGCCAATACTTCAGCAGTATGCAGCTGATTTGTTCCAGAAGGCAGCCGAGGACTCGCAGAGTCTTGAACAGGCACGAGAGTATTTTCGTGCGGCGATTGTCGGTAGTCGTTTCATGGTAGACGTTGGCGAAAGCATAGTTTGGGGCTGGGGTTCACTTGCGAGTCGAGTTTCAAAGGCTGCATTTGGCTCGCGTGATGGTACCGCCGACAAGATGCGGAATGTTTATTTTGAGGCGCGCTATCGGCTTGCTGCCTGCCGGCTGGCATGGGCGCGGAAGGAGGTCGACACGTCTGTCAAGACTCGCTTGCTCAAAGAGGCTGAAGCCGACATAAAAATTGAGGCCCAACTGCATCCTGGCCTTGGCAGCGATGCGTCGAGGGAAAGATTTGAGATATTGCTGGACACAATACAGCAGGAGTTTGTGACAATCTCGAGGACTAAATGAAGACTATGGAATACAAATATCTAGAAATCTTACCTAGAAGTATCTTGAGATTTATCGAGGTAGTTCTTCGCTCGCTTCTGATCTTTTGTATCTATGCCGCATGTCAAAATGAAGCATGCGTTGTCGCAGCGGATCAGGTAATTACCAGTAAGGAAACGTTATTTGGGAAAATAGAGTCTGTGTCGACTGAGGCGGTTCGGTTGCTTCCCCGAGGCTCTACGAATGCTATTCGAGAAATAGGTGTTGCAGATGTTGTGATGATTCAATTTTCTGATGAGCCGAAAGATTTGATCGAGGCAAAAAAGCGACTCATAAAGAATGATTTTGACGGTGCCCTCGAAGCCCTTGAGCAAGTCAATGAAGGTGAAATTCAGAGTGCCTCGGTAGCGGTGCGTGGT
>JAUWWJ010000078.1 GCA_030616935.1 Planctomycetaceae bacterium | reverse complement strand
TAATCCTGAAGCAGCTTTACTCACTTCTTCCTTAAGTTCACGAAACGTGAGTGTTCGTCGTTCACCAGTGGGTTCGCCGATCCATACAATCGCAGTCTTGTGACCAAGCCCAGCTTCAACATGCTGATCAATACATGCTGCTGAAGCATTTGTCTGCCCACCTACAAACCACTCTGCATGTGGGGCATTCCATCTCAACACTTCGTCATATGGCTTCATCCACGGTAATGATTGAGCCCGCTCTGCCCAGAAACCATTTGGATCGTTTTTAGCCTGATCATAGAGGGCTTGGTACGCTTCCATCGAACCGATACGAGATCGGCTTGAAAAGTCTTTTGATGGCGGAAATGAGCGATGCTCCTGCATCACACTTGCAACTCGTCCTGCCGCCTTATCATTCGCTGACATGTTCTGCTCCTCACCCAAATTTTTCAGTGGAACTCGCGCTGTACGTCAGCATGTGTCCCCAAAACTTATTCCCAACCCACGACCAGTTCGCACGGCCGAACCATCTGGGTCGACTCGGGAGAGTCGTTTGATCGCCGAAGCAATGGGCACACTCTCAATTTCTGGTGGCCGGTAGCATACCATCTCGCCAAAACGCCCTTCATGAATCATTTGCACGGCCAAAACGCCGAACTCTGTCGCAAGAACTCTGTCGAACGTAGTCGGGCTTCCACCACGCTGAAGATGCCCGAGAACAACGGTGCGTGTCTGCCTATCTAATCGTTGTGCAATTTCTTCTGCAACAACCTGACCGATTCCACCAAGTTTTACCTGCTCGTTTACATTTATTGATGTCCTACAAACCATATCACCTGTCGGCAACGTCGCCCCTTCAGCAACGACGAGCAACGAGTCCCGCCGACCTACTGATTCACGATCCATGATTTTCCGACAGATACTCTCGAAGGTCCATGAAATTTCGGGGACTAAAATAACATCAGCTCCCCCGGCAATCCCGGCATGCAGTGCGATCCACCCGGCATGACGACCCATCACCTCGAGCACCATAATGCGTTCGTGACTCGCTGCGGTTGTTCGCAACCTGTCTAGCGCGTCAGTCGCGGCTGATACAGCAGAATCAAAACCAAACGTAAATGCCGTTGCGCTAAGGTCGTTATCGATTGTTTTGGGGACTCCAACTACCGGTATGCCGAATTGATGAAACTGATCTGCAATTGCAAGGGAGCCATCTCCTCCGATACAGATCAAGCCACAAACATCGAGTTGACGGACAGTCTGGGCAACACCGGCCAACAAATCTGGGTCAATAGACAAACGATTATCTTCACCAGTAGTTGCTGCAAATCGACCTCGATTTGTTGAGCCAAGAATCGTCCCGCCCTGAGTGAGGATGCCACTTGTATTCGCCGGTGTTAGTGACATGTATTCAACCGGATCAACAAGTCCTTCGTACCCACGCAGAAAACCAATACACGAAAAACCAAGCCGTTCGGAAGACAGGACAGTTGCTCGTATAACCGCGTTGAGCCCCGGACAATCACCGCCACTGGTGAGGATACCAATGCATGGTTTCTGATTTTTCACAAACGCCTCCTTCATGAACACACAAGCATCCACACAGACAAAGAAGTCGTATCGAAGCCTCACTCATCAAAGAACAAGACCAGCGACCCGGCAAAACGATCACTGCCGTTGTATTCAAGATGGTACGTCAAGTGCCAGCAAGTCGGATGGCTCACGAGAAACAATGGCCCAATGGGGGAAAACAGGCCATGTTCCGCCAAGCAACTGACACAGTAAAAACGGATTCATTCAAGCGTTAGCGGTCACCGTCTATCTGTCGCTGTAATTAATCCTACTACCTTGACGATTCCATCTATCCGCCTCGGCGAAGGCGTGCAAAAAGCCGCGAGTAGTCTCCGAGTCGTACAGCAGCAACGGTTGAATTCGTACTATTTGGATCGGGATACCGATCCTCCTCAATAACGACCATATCTGAATCATCGAATCCGTCTTGGGCATGCTGTTCCTCAATGTGCTTAGTCGTTTCAAGAGAAGCTGATGGGAGTGCTGCGTTCTCTTTTGTTGCAACGTTATTTTGCTTCTTTTCAAGTGGGTCGGTCACGGACAATTCGGAAATCCGTCGATTGATAGACTGCCCCTCTCGACTAGCAACATGCAGATGACGGTGAAAATCATCCGGGCCTTCCATAACGAAACGCTCAACAACCTCTTCTTCTTCTGCAAAACATTCTGCAAACGGGTCTGGACGTTTTGCTTCAGCATCTGAATCAAACGGTGGATCGAACACGAGTTCTACATCAGACCCAAGGCGCACATCATCTTCCGTGAAAGGTGATGTTTGCTTTCTTTCCTCATCTATACAGGAAAAATTTCCAAGCCCCTGCTGCGCCTCTTTGATCAAAGCTTCGACGGCAAACTCCGTGGCTCGCTGAGATTCTTCAAAGCCAACAGAAGACGGTTCAGCCTCGTCCCACTGCTGTTCTTCATTTTTTTTCTGAGGCGTATGGCTCTCAGCAGAAAATCCCTCTGCAAAAGATAGTGTCGTACTGTCAGCTGAAACATCTCTTTCCATGTGCTGGTCATCTGAGTGGCAGTCTTCCTCAAGAGTTCCAAACTCGATGACCGCTGACTCCACGTCATTCCCGAAGCAGCTTTCCTCAACTACCTCTTCATCAGCGTAATCTGCTTCGGCAGAACATGGTGCACCGGATTGCTCCAACTCATCGGCATCAGAGCGTATGCTCGTACCTGATATTTCACTTTGCAATGACGATGGTGCGGGAAGGCATTGAATTTCCTCCCACGCAGATGCGAGGTCATGTTTACCGGCTTGCTCCACATTCCTCTGCTCGGCCAACCGCATGGCCTGATCACAGAGTTGATTGATGAGTCGTGGAACACCCTCTGTAAGTGAAAACACTACGGCGTCACACTCTGGCTCAAACTTTGTATCCCAATCGAGTCCAGCACAGTACATCTGCGTGCGAACATATCGACATGTTTCTTCATAGTCGAGTGTCTCCAAGTACCCACGCACCGCTATTCGCTGTGCAATTCCCTCTAAATCGGGCTCTCCTAACATTTCCTCGAGACGGATTGTACCTGCAAGCACGAGGTGGACTGCAGGGTATGCAGTCACTACCCCAGTAAGCAATCGCAACTCTTCTAAAAGTCGACGTGGAAGAGTGTGTGATTCGTCTACAAGGACAACCAGGGCCGAACCTGTCGCAGCAAGCCCACGAATGCGGTCAACGAGTCCAATCCGTAACTCTTCTTCATCGAGGCCACGATAGGCTTCATCAAGATCTGACAAAATCGACTGCCATAATCCGCGTCGAGTACAAATACGTGCTCCAGAAAGAATCGCCACAGCATAGTCGCTCTCAAGCCGTTCTCGAAGACACGACAAAAGAAGTGATTTTCCGCATCCTGTTGGGCCAACAAGCAGGCCAATGCCTTCAGCCCGTTTTACAACGCGAAGTAATCCATCAATTGCCTTGGTGGCGTCCGGAGAAGGATGAAAGGAGCCCACGCGAGGAACAGTCATAAAAGGACGACTCGCTAGGTGATAAAAACTTTTCGGTGATGACATATATATAGTTGCGAGGATGGGCTCGACACGTTCGAATAAGGGCACGAGCTATTGAAGCACGAAGGGCCTGATTGCACTGAAGTATTGTCGGCCGAATCTGGTGTCTTCCTGTACCGTTGGCTCAACGCATAGACTTTTCCGGTTGGGTGAATCGACTCGGCTGAGGAGACCCACGCGGAATCTGCGGATCATTGCAGTTCAACAGCACTGCAATGCTGTTGATGAATACGAGGAATTTTATGTTTCAGGTCAAAATATGCGGGGTGACCTCAGTAGAGGACGCCATGATGATCGCTGCGTCAGGAGCTGATGCTATTGGCTTGAATTTTATTACGGGCTCTCCGCGTTGCCTCGACATGAAGCGAGCGACTGAAATTTCCCAAAACCTACCCGATGGGATTATTCGGATTGGTGTTTTTGTGGGACGGCCTTCAAGTGAAATGCTTTCGTTCGCAAAACAGGTTGGTCTTGATGCGATCCAACTTCATGGTCTCTTTGATGGAGCACCAGAGAAATGTGACCCTCCGTGGCGGTGTGATGAATTGAAACCATACCCGGTCATACGGGTGGTACGACTTGAGAAGCCATCTATAGACCCGGACCGATTGGCAACCGCTCGTCAATGGATTGATGCAGCCGCCGCGTGTGGTTGTCGTCCAGCGATGGCATTACTTGATGCTGGTGTTTCACGTGCTGCCAATCCCGGTGCACTTGGCGGGACCGGGCAGACCGTCGATTGGGAGGCCGTTGCAGATGCACCAAATCTTCCAGTTCCGATCACGCTTGCTGGCGGACTCACACCTGACAACGTCACGGCTGCAATACAGGCAACACAGGCTATCGCTGTTGATACCGCGAGCGGTGTCGAGTCATCACCAGGCCAGAAGAATCCCAATTTGGTCAGACGATTCGTTGAAGCGGCCAAACGAGCATTTTCTAAGCAGACCAGGACCTAAATACTGGCCTCCCTATAGTCCCGTTAATCGTTGCTTTTCCTAAACATTCCTACTCGCCGGTTCGTGCGATCTCATCGACCGTATAGAGATTCGGCCTGTGCGCAATGCGTGAAAGCGTTACAATTTGAACAGTTACATGAGTTAAATATAGTGCAGAATTGATACCTGCCATTCCGTCTAACAATGCCCGAGGAGGTTCCTGTGGCTCAAGTTGATACCCGCCTGCCATACAAAGTTGCTGACATGTCTCTGGCCGAATGGGGCCGTAAGGAGATTACACTCGCTGAAAATGAGATGCCCGGGCTCATGGCTCTTCGCGAAAAGTACGGTGAATCAAAACCACTCGCTGGTGCTCGAATTGCTGGATGTCTCCACATGACAATTCAGACTGCTGTGCTTATTGAGACTCTCGTTGAACTAGGCGCTGAGGTCACATGGAGCAGCTGCAATATCTTCAGCACTCAAGATCATGCTGCTGCCGCAATAGCCGCTGCAGGAATACCCGTCTACGCCTGGAAGGGCGAGTCTGATGAAGAATTTGAGTGGTGTATCGAGCAGACCCTCATGTTTCCTTCAGGGAAGCCACTGAACATGATTCTCGATGATGGTGGGGACCTTACTGCCATGGTTCACGAGCAATTTCCTGAACTTCTTACAAATATCTACGGTGTCAGTGAGGAAACAACCGCTGGAATCCATCGCCTCGAGGTGCTGAACAAAACTGGTGCCCTTCAAGTCCCCGCAATTAACGTCAATGACAGCGCTACAAAAAGCAAGTTCGATAACCTCTATGGCTGCCGTGAGTCCCTGGCGGACGGTGTCAAACGGGCAACGGACATTATGCTTGCTGGCAAAGTCGCTGTTGTCTGTGGATATGGTGATGTTGGCAAAGGATGTGCTGCTAGCCTGAAGAGCTATGGATGCCGTGTCATCGTGACTGAGATCGATCCGATCAATGCCCTCCAAGCTGCTATGGAAGGCTTTGAAGTTGTCACCATGGAAGATGCCTGCAAAGAAGGGAACCTATTTGTCACCACAACTGGTAACAAGGACATCATTCTTGGCGAGCACATTGAGCACATGCCGAACGATGCAATTCTTTGCAATATTGGGCATTTCGACACAGAAATAGATGTCGCTTGGCTCGAGCAGCAAGTTGCTGATGGCAAAGTTTCAAAGGACGAAATCAAAGCTGCCGACATTGGTGCCGTTGATCGGTATACGTTCAATGGGAATGGTCGAAGCGTTATTATTCTCGCGAAGGGTCGCCTTGTGAATCTAGGATGCGCGACTGGACACCCAAGTTTTGTGATGAGCACATCCTTCACAAATCAGGTGCTTGCACAGATGGAACTATGGTCGAACCGTGAGACAGATCACTACTCTGTTGACGTGCATATGATCCCCAAGAAGTTGGACGAGGAAGTGGCCCGCCTTCACTTGGACAAGCTCGGTGTCAAATTGACTCGGCTTACAAGTGAACAAGCTGCCTACATCAACGTGCCAGTTGATGGTCCATTTAAGCCAGACTATTACCGCTATTAAAAAAACCAAAAAAATACTTCTGGAAGGGCTGCAGGATATTCTACCATCCTGCAGCCTTTTTCTTTTTCTAGATAGCGAGTCCAATGGTGTTTCATGTGAAACACCATTGGACTGAATCGATATACGGCACAGAATTACTCTTCGACAACACGATGTTCAGTGTCTGGTTGCGTAGTACACAGCCCATTCTGGACGTTTGGCTAAAGGGACCACGCCCTGCCAAGTCACTACACGCCAACCTATTTGAAATCAAACCTGGCAACATCACCAAGAGCAGTGTCGCACCACAGCAAAGGAATATGGCAATACTCGACGCCCCTCTAGCGACGAACCGAACCACTATTCATCTCTTCCTTGTCAGGCTGTTAGAGCAGGTGAAACCACTCAAGCCATTTTCAAAGAACCGATCTTCGGTGAACCAGATCACGACGGAACAAGAGAGTTCACACGCCTCTGGCAATTGATCCACGAAGAGAATCATCCTGAGGTGTTCACCTCTACGACTCATGCAATTCTTGCGACGATGAGCCGCTCCTAAAAAGAACAGGGATTATGGACAGGCGATTGGTTCTTACCAGAGCTTTCGCTGTCAAAGCCTCAATGCCCAATACGCTTTAACGCTGATGTCACTACAGCCATGACAAAAGACTGTGGGCAGTCCGCTTACGCTCCTTCCTAAGGAGACCGGTACCGGATCATCACTCAGCCAACGATTGAGAAAAAAGCTGCCGGCCGGCTATCTGATCTTTTGGCTTCTCCTACTCAGCGGGCATGTCATTGTTTCACTCCTTCTTCTTGATACCTGATTCAACCCCTACGCAGCGACGAGTTTCGTAAAGACAGGTCGTTTCACGTGAAACAGGTAAGACTCGTAGTCTGCGCAAAGTTCGTCGGTTTCACGTGAAACACCGCCCACGGAAGTCCGATGATGACGAACCCACCGGTTCGTGCCGATACACCGAAAGCACGTGTTGTGCGTTGCGAAATCATTTGTAGGAATACGCGGATGGGCCGGATTGTGTGTGTAGCGAATCAAAAGGGTGGCGTCGGGAAGACAACGACTGCTTCAAACGTAGCAGCCGGACTTGCCAAGGCGGGTATGCAGACACTGCTGGTTGATCTCGATCCCCAATGCAATGCAACGACTGGACTCGGTGGTGT
>JAUWWJ010000267.1 GCA_030616935.1 Planctomycetaceae bacterium | reverse complement strand
CACATTGGAAACGTGATAACGGGTCAATGGTCTGGTGGGTATTACCCCGGAGAGATGCCTAATCACGGAATCTCACGGGCGTGGCTCAAACTCGACGAAGCAATCGCTCGGTTCGGCATTGAGTTTCATCCAGGTGAAAAAGTCTGTGAACTGGGGGCAGCCCCTGGTGGAGCCTGCCAACGTCTTCTGGAGGCACATCTCAAGGTGGTCGGTGTCGATCCTGCCACCATGCATCCCCGGCTTGTTGAACATGAGCAATTCACGCATTGGAAAAAACGTGCCAGGGACGTCCGAATCAGGGATTTTGCTGACTTCGATTGGATTCTCACTGATATGAATATTGACCCAGCCAACACGATGGCCTCTTTAGAAAGAATTCTCTCATCGCGTCCTCATAAGCCACGGGGGATCATCGCAACGCTCAAGCTCTCTGATCTGTCACATGCTGAGGAACTTGATAAATGGTGCGCATTGTGTGTGTCTTGGGGGTATCAGACCCGTGTTCAGCAATTATCGACGGGCGGACAGGAAATTTGCCTTGTAGCTGAGAAAAAGAACTTTTCTCGAAAATAAATGGTTCCTTAGAACCTGCATTTTGATTTATCGTGTCCAGATCGCTGAGGGATCAGTCAGACTCCCCGAGAGTACCGCACATGTTTGCTGTGGTGTCTCCACAAGGAGACGCCCTACCGCATCAATACCTCTGCAAATACCTGTCAATGTAGTTGCACGTTTGAGAGACTGCGGCTTGGGTCCATCTTTTTCATACTCATACAGAACATCGAAGAGCTTGATTGATGTATGCGTCAAACTGCAATGAGACTGATATTTTTTCAAAATTACTTCCTGTTTTTCAGGACTGATCGTATCAAGAACATTATTCAAAAGCTGTGGAATAAGAATCGCAAGCAGATCATCATGTGAGATAGTGTCGCCTAAGACATCCGGTATGGTGATGAGTCGATCGTGAAGTTCCTTAGGTGCATCCTCCTTTGAACCATCCGTATTGATTCCAACACCAATGAGTAGTCTTTGAGTTGTTGTTGCTTCGAGCAGAATTCCTCCTATCTTTCGACCATTGATTTCTATATCGTTTGGCCAACGCACAAGGGGTTTTAAGTCTGGATTGAGTTGATGAAGGGACTCCGCTACAGCCAATCCACAGGCGAGCGACCAAATGGGTAGGACGCTTACCAGAAGATTCTCCTTTGATGGTATTTCCGCAACGAGTGTCATTGCCAAGCTGCCTTCTGGCTGCCACCATCCTGCACCACGACGACCACGGCCGCTTTTTTGATGAATTGCTGTCACCAACGCCGGAAGAGATACCGACGCATCGGCAGCGAGTTCTCTCGCACGATCCATTGTCGACTGAAGCTCTGCATGACACTCAATGGTTTCTAGTTTCGTCGCCTGCTTCAGGCGTTGCGGATCTCCAATTTTTGTCATCAGAACCTGCCCTTCAATCATTCTTTACATGAGCACGAATCGATACCGACTGCATGTGTAACCAATGAGAGAAAACACATCTGGCACAAGAGACCAATGAGAAAGGTCTACAGCCATACTTCATCAGACAAAAAGTCTGTCAAAGAGGGAAGTCTACGTGAACTAAAGACCATAGAAGGAAGCAGAAAACGTGATGCAAGGGTGGCGATGTTGACCCATACGGTACCGGCGCGATACCCCCCCGCAATGAGTTGGGGTCGGCATTCGGAACTATCCGGATGGCCCCAACCAACTTCCCGCTGCATGGGTCGTCGACCGCGTGCGAGTACCGCTCTTTTCAACCATTGTCTTGACCATGGGCATATCTGCTTTCTCCGCAGATAACAATGCTGCTGCGCAGACTGTACAGCTCCCTCCACCAGCTGCTTCGTCTCTCGACAGAATTGCGCAGGCATCACCCTACGGCTATCCGCTTTCTCCGCCACCCCCTGCGTGGGATCCGTACGGGCCGCAGGCAAGCCAAATCTACCCTGTGCCAGCAACCAACCCGGGAACAAATCCACCACCAACATGGGCTACGTCTGCCGTGAATGGACAACCTGGTTATCCGGGCTATTCAACAGCACCACCGCCTATCGTCCCGAGTAATCCTTCACAACCATTGCCTGTTGGCTACCCACAACCACCAACACAACAAAGCGAATGGTTTCAGCAGACCTACCAGCAATCGATGCGGGCATATCAGGGAGTGCGAGGAAGTTGGACCTACATTCTTGGAACAGGTCGAGGAAACTCGGTCGCCGTCAATGAACTGGATACATCGGCAACATTCGCACTCCCATTTTTTATGAATTCGCCAGCAAATATTAATCAAGCACCTTTGCTGATTACTCCAGGCTTTGGTTTGCAATTGTGGGGCGGTCCTCAAAGCCAAAACCCCGGCACTGTTTTGAACCCTCAACTCCCAGGAAATACCTACGATAACTTTTTGGATACAGCTTGGAATCCACAATTCACCCCACTATTCGGCGCCGAGTTAGGTATTCGTGTTGGCTTCTATACAAATTGGGATGTCTTTGTCACGGATAGCTGGCGTGTAATGGGACGAGCAATCGGCACGTTAAATATGACGCCAACTTTTCAAGGCAAACTAGGGGTCATCTACCTCGACCGAAATCAGGTGAAGATACTACCCGCCGTAGGGTTTACATGGACACCAAACGCGACATCACGATATGACGTATTCTTTCCCGCACCACGAGCAATGTGGCGATTTGGACAGACGCAGCGACATTCATGGTGGGGCTATGTTGCTGGTGAATATGGTGGTGGTGCTTGGACATTTCGAAATATAAACTCGAACGGTTCAAATGGATTTATCCAGAGGTTTGACTATAACGATATTCGCATTTCTCTCGGGACTGAGTGGATACCTCTCGCCACAACCGGCTTCTCCGGCAACTTTGAAATCGGATACGCTTTCTATCGTCAGCTTTTTTATGTCAATGGCGTCGGTGATCCCTCCACTGGCATACAACAAATTGTTGATTTGCCGAGCACCATTATGTTTCGATTAGGCCTTGCCTACTAACGCGCAAGGAGAAGAACATGGCTTCTCGAAAGCGTGGAACCATATCGCAACTCATTCTCTTGCTATGCCTTGCCCTTCAGACACTTGATATATCTGCTTCCGACGATGAAATTCTCCCACTTCCGCCGGTTGGAACGATTGATACAAGTTTCTTTGAGAAGATTCGCTTTGCTGCACTCGGTGATCCGCAAGACCTGACTGAGCCACTACTACCAGACGGTGTCGCTCCACCTGGTCAGCCACGCCAGGAAAATAATCCGCCCGGTCGAAAACTTCCTCCTGGCGCAAAGCCTGGAGCCCTTCAGCAACTCATCCTTACAACGACCGAATTACCTCGGCTCGGTAGCAACGGCCTTGGGCTTGCTACGCTCGACATGAGCCTCACCCTTGGCATGCCTGCGCCGACAGTTGATTCACCGCTCCTCATCACTCCCGGTTTTGGCTGGACCTTTGTGGATGAGGCAACTGGTCCGATGGATCCTGGTCTTCCTGCCACACTCTACGAATCATGGATCCAGGCACGATGGATGCGGAAAGTTGGTAAACGTCTGGGTGTCGATCTTGCAGTCGCACCCGGTTGGTACAGTGACTTTGTGAATGACAGTGCACAGGCATTCCGGGTCACAGGTCACGGATTTGGTGCCTGGGAGGCTCGTGAAGATCTCCGCGTTGTTGCTGGCGTCATCTACCTTGACCGTTATGACGTCAATCTCTTGCCCGCTGGCGGGCTTCTCTGGACTCCGAGCGATGATCGACGCTTTGAGTT
>JAUWWJ010000060.1 GCA_030616935.1 Planctomycetaceae bacterium | reverse complement strand
GTGATGTATCACAATCTATTTTCGTAAGGAGACCGTCCGTGACCCGACTATTCGGTCGCAGCCAGCCACAGCGACCGATCGCCCCAGCTTCAGCCGTCAAGACAGCACCATATCAGGGGAGTGGGAATACGAGTTCCGGTAAATCGGAGACGCTTCCACCCCTTTACAGGCACTTGGCTTCCCTTGTCCCAACTCGAGTAGTCTCTCTATTCGGCGTTGCGGTAATCCAACTATGCGCACTCTCACTTGCTCTTGTTCCCTGCTTGGGCCGTGAATTTGCGAGCTATGAATTCGTGCAATATGGCGGCGAATACAGCCTAAGTGTTGACATCCTGAAGGGAGGATTTGGGCTTCAGGGACAAGCAAATCTGGCAGGATGGCTCACGCAGACATTTCTTTTGCTTGCGACCGGAACAGCCTTGATCCTTCGATCCATTCATCGAAATCGTAGCGACATATCCAACCCTGGCTTTCGGCCATGGGGGACTCTGGCAATCGTTTGGATCTGTACGTCATTGGCAACAACACTGCCGATTGGGCCAGCACTTGCAGCAGCATTGCTTCAGATGACGAATACGCCTTTTGGGCCGCAGGGCCTCGGCTGGTGGGTCTCACTTGGCTCTTTTTTTATTGGCATTACAGTTTTCGCAACGTTCTTCAGGCTTCGTGAACGGCTCGCCTCCTTGATGGCACTGACTCCTGGACTTCTTTTATGGTGTGCTTCAACAGCCTGCGTCTGGTTTTCTGTAAACGATCCTCGCCTTCTTCTTCTCGCAAATGCAACATGGCTCGCTGGTAGTGGCTGTATCTTGTTCGCAATGATACTGGCCATTCGCAGTAGCCTCCGAGAGATAGATGGCCTTTGCAAACAGAGGAAGACTCCGGCTCTCAAGAGAAAAACTCAATCCGTCACCTCGGCTGCGGCATCCTCCACAGATCATGCACGGCCGATGGCAACGACAGCCATTGACTTCGAAGAGGTTCCAAATCACACCACTACCGGCCAAAACCCGGTACGTGACGATGATGCAATCGATCGTGACCTCGACACAGGTGATGACGAAGCTCCCCTACAACGCCGTCTATCAAAGTCTGAACGCCGTCGACTTCGCAAACTCGCGAGGAACGGGCGGGCTGCTTAACGGCCCTTTGACGAAACGCCCTCGTTTCCCGATAGTGACGTCGGAGGTAACCCGTGACAGTACGAACTCGTTTTGCGCCAAGCCCAACTGGCTTTCTTCACATCGGCGGTGTCCGTACCGCATTATTCAATTGGCTGTTTGCACAACGCTACGGTGGTAGCTTCATTTTGCGGATCGATGACACCGATGAAATCCGTAATCTGGAAACCGCTCTGGAACCAATTCTTAAAGGCCTTGAATGGCTTGGGATTACGTGGGATGAGGGCCCCGGCGTTGGAGGCGATCGTGGACCATATTTTCAGTCTCAACGTGCGGACCGATATGCAACGGCAGCCAAACAACTTCTTGACACCGGCTTCGCCTATCGAGACTTTGCAACCCCAGAGGAACTTGACGCAGAACGCAAGGAGGCGCAGGCCGCAGGTCGTCCGTTTCTATACAGCCGAAAATTTGCTGCTTTTGATGAAAAAACTGCTGCTCAGTTCGAGGCGGAGGGACGTCGAGCTGTCGTTCGACTCAAAATGCCAAGGGAAGGGAATCTCGTCATCGATGACAAAGTGCGTGGACAGGTAACTTTTGCCTGGGAACGGGAACAGGACCACGTCATCCAACGAGCTGATGGATCATGCCTATATCACCTCGCAACCGTTGTTGATGACCATGATATGGAAATTAGTCATGTCATTCGAGCAGAGGAACACCTCTCCAATACACCTCGACAAGCCTTTATCTCTCAGAGCCTCGGCTACACCTTGCCAACTTTTGCTCATCTGCCACTTGTTGCAGAACCCGGGAGTCGAACAAAGCTCAGCAAGCGTAAACTTGCAAAATATCTCAAAAACCGTGACTTTGCTCAGGTCAATGAGCACGGCATGAAGATCGCAAACCAGATTGGTCTTGAACCAGAGTCTGATACATTCAACCCGGTTATTGTCGATTTCTATCGCGATGTTGGCTACCTTCCATGGGCCATCGACAATTACCTCACGCTCCTTGGTTGGTCTCTTGATGATCACACCGAGTTCTTTAGTCGCAATCAACTTATTGAGCACTTTTCACTCGAACGTGTGAATAGCTCACCCGCAAGTTTTGACCCAAAGAAGTTGTGGACGGTCCAGGATCATTACATGCAGCAACTCTCCGCGGCCGAGAAACTGGACATTATGATGCCATTTCTGCTGAAGGCCGGTCTCGTTGACGAGCCGATAACTGATGAGATAAAAGCTCTCGTTGCTCAAATCATTGAAGCATCAGGCGACCGTCTCAAGGTTGCCGGAGACATCCTGACATATGCCTCCTTTTTCCTTGTGAAAGACTTGGTGCTGGATCCCGCAGCTGTAACGAAACGATTGGCGAAGCCCGGAACTGCAGATCTGCTCAAACGTTTCATCGAGCACATTGAAGCAATTGAGCTATTCCATCCTGAAACGCTCGAATCTGCCCTTAAGTCTGTTGTTGAAAATGCAGGGAAGAAGGTCGGCGATCTTATCCACCCGGTGCGTGTGGCGGTAACAGGGACAACAGTCGGGCCAGGGCTCTATGACTGCCTCGTTATTTTAGGTCGTGAAAAATCTCTGGATCGACTCCGCGCTGCTCTTGAATTCTGTCAATAAAAAGACTTTGGTAGGCGCACGGTGCAGGAAACGGGTACAGTTCGATTTCCAGATGAATGGTTTTCTCAGAAAGCTATGTTTATGACTCAAAATTTTCAATTCCGAAGGAGATATGAATGCCGCTGCTTGTCGTTGGAAGTGTAGCCTTTGATTGCGTCGAAACCCCAACAGACAGGCGAGACGATGTCCTCGGGGGCTCTGCTGTATTTTTTTCATATGCAGCAAGTTTTTTCTCGCCGGTCCGCATAATCGGAGCAGTGGGCGAAGACTGGCCTGAAGAGCATACTTCCATGCTTCAACAAAAGGGAATCGACACATCTGGGCTTCAGATAATTCCTGGTGGCAAGACATTCCGATGGCGAGGCCGTTACCTTCCAAACATGAATGACCGCGAAACCATTGAAGTGCATCTGAATGTGCTTGATGAATTCCAGCCAAAATTAGGCGCATCGCACCAAGACTGCCGATTTCTTTTTCTTGGAAATGCGTCCCCTGCAGTCCAGCTCAACGTTCTCGAACAAGCCAAGAATGCTGAATTGACTGTTGCAGACACCATGGATCTATGGATCAACATACAGAGAGATGAGCTTGGTGAACTGCTGCAAAAAATTGATGGTCTCGTTCTTAATGACGCCGAGGCAAAACTACTTGCGGAGGATGAAAACCTCGTCCGAGCGGGTCACACCATTCGGGCAATGGGGCCAAAATTTGTAGTCATCAAAAAAGGTGAGCATGGCGCCATGTTTTTTAGTGAACATGAAATGTATGTCATGCCAGCCTTCCCGACCGAAAAAGTACTCGACCCGACTGGTGCCGGTGACAGTTTTGCTGGGGGCATGATGGGGCACCTTGCCTCAATCGGCCGATTCGACCCTCAAGCGTTGAAAGAAGCCCTCGCCTACGGAACTGTGACTGCCAGTTTTACTGTTGAAGACTTCAGCCTTGACCGACTCGAAAAGCTGGATCGCTCAATGGTTGACCAGCGATTCAAAGAGTACCGACAAATGCTTAGCTTTTGACGATTCTAAGGCCGTGTGACAGGAACCATACCACCATCAGAATAGAAATCTCGATTTTTCCACTTGCTAACCTAGGAAAATGCCGATACTATACGCATGTTCACCTTCGGCGTGTGGGGGTGATTGTGCGATGTGGTGTGTGCCCTTCGCTTGGTTGAGACACGCGAATGCAAACCTAATTTATTGCAAAGATTCAAAACTAACCTGTGTGGCGTAGCCGTTTTTCAAAGAATTGGTCACACTTTTGTTTCAATGCCTGTCGTAATGGTGGCATTCGCGCAGAAAGAATCGTTGAAAGGACTCGATAATGATTAGCGCGGTAAAACAATCACCCAAGACACCATCTGGATCGTCATCACAAAAAGAAGGCGCGTCATCACGTATGGCCAAGACGAAGCAATCGAAAGAGAAGGCCGTAGCATCCCAAACAAGTAGCCGATCAACGAAAAAGAAAGGTGCGGCAAGTTCAGCTGATGCATTCATCGAAAAGAACCCCGTACTAAAGACAGCAGTTGCACAGATCGAAAAAGAGTTTGGTCAAGGCTCCATCATGCCACTGGGATCAGACTCAACAGTAGTTGTTCCGGGTATTCCAAGCGGAAGCCTCTCAGTCGACCTAGCACTTGGTGGAAATGGATTCCCTCGGGGTCGAATTATCGAAGTCTTTGGTCCCGAGTCGAGTGGCAAAACCACACTCGCACTTCACGCCGTGGCAGCAGCTCAAGCCAACGGTGGTGTCGCCGCATTTATCGATGCCGAACATGCGCTCGATCCAAGCTGGGCAAAGAAACTTGGCATAACGCTCGAAACACTACTCGTCAGCCAGCCAACCAGTGGCGAAGAAGCAATGAATATCACGGAATTGCTTATCAAATCAAATGCCGTTGATGTCATTGTCGTTGATTCTGTTGCTGCTCTCGTACCTCAAAAAGAACTCGATGGTGAAATTGGTGATTCGTTTGTGGGTCTCCAAGCTCGACTAATGAGCCAGGCGATGCGGAAACTTACAGGTGCGATAGCCAAAAGTAAGACCTGCGTGATCTTTATTAATCAGATACGTGAAAAAATTGGCGTCATGTTCGGTAGCCCAGAAACAACGCCCGGTGGACGAGCATTGAAGTTCTACTCGTCATGCCGGATAGACGTCCGCCGAATTGGAGCGCTGAAAGATGGTGAAGAAGTCGTTGGGCAACGTGTCCGTGTGAAAGTTGTCAAAAACAAAGTTGCCCCGCCTTTCCGCATTGCAGAGTTTGACATGATGCATGCTGATGGAATTAGTACAGAAGGTGATCTGATTGATCTCGGGCTGGCTGCCAAGTTGATTGAAAAATCAGGAACGTGGATCCGCTATAACGACTCACACTTGGGGCAGGGGCGCGAAAAGGCACGGCTCTACCTCAAAGAAAATCCAGACGTTGCCGAAGAAATTCGGCAGAAAATCGTTGCAAGCCGAGAACCTCTCGTGGAAACTGAAAAGGAGGAGAAGGCGTGACCTAAAACACCATTCCTACTCCAGCCATTCGGTAGATACTTTCTTAAGAAGTCTACTTCCATACACGCCCCTCAGGAGACTCTGACTCCTGAGGGGTTTTTTCGAGGAAATGCTGAAAGACGGCGTTGGATGCTCACAGTGCTAGCCAGCATACGAGCAAAAACAACTGGACTGTATCACACACCGAGACTCTGTATAGTGCGACATGTCCCCGATAATCCCGACACGTTCTGGAGCTAAGAAACTGATGAAGGCAGATGATCTCAGAGAAGCGTATCTTGCCTTTTTTGAATCAAAAGGTTGCACCCGTAGGCCAAGCGATGTGCTTGTTCCACGGTGGGACCCTTCCGTGTTATTCACGCCAGCCGGCATGAATCAATTTAAGGATCATTTCCTGGGGAAATGCAAGCTCGACTTCACGCGAGCAACATCCTGCCAAAAATGTCTGAGAACCGGAGACATTGAAAACGTTGGGCGGACACCACGGCATCATACGTTTTTTGAGATGCTAGGAAACTTTAGCTTTGGTGACTACTTTAAGCGTGAAGCAATTCTCTGGGCCTGGGAATTTCTTACGAGCCGCGATTGGTTGAACATAGCTCCAGAGCTACTTTCAATAACTGTCTATGAAGAAGACGACGAGGCATATTGTATCTGGTCTGACGAGATCGGAGTGCCATCAACCCGTATTACACGAATGGGTGAAGATGACAATTTCTGGCCGGCAGGTGCTCCTTCCCGAGGCCCCGATGGCGTCTGCGGGCCTTGTAGTGAAGTTTTCTACCGAATGCCAAATGGCAGCGAAGTTGAAATCTGGAATCTAGTATTCACGCAACATAACCGAATTGGTGATCCACCCGATAACCTTCGACCACTTCCAAGCCGAAACATCGACACTGGTATGGGGCTGGAGCGCACATGCGCGATGCTTCAGGGAGTCGACAGCAACTTCCATATCGATATTCTTTTGCCCATCGTTGAAACTGTCGCTGAAACCTGTAAGCAGAAGTACATAGCCGACGACGACAACGGCCGCCGGATACGCCGAATCACTGACCATGTTCGAGCCTGCACATTTGCTATTCATGAGAATGTGCTACCGGGAAACAATGAAGAAAAGTATGTCGTCAAACGGCTTTTACGGAGGGCCGTACTCGATGGCTGGCAAATGGGCATGCGAGATCCATTTCTTCACACACTTCCCCCGGCGGTCGTAACGCAAATGACGCACTCGTATCCAGAGCTGGCTGAAACTGTTGAGCATGTCACAAGCGTTATAAAACGAGAAGAAGAGTCTTTCCTAGCAACCATTGGCGGTGGCCTCACGCGCATCAACAAACTTTTTGACGGAATTCGTTCAACGGGTGGCGGTCTGGTCGGTGGCGAGGATGCCGCTGAACTCTATACAACGTATGGCTTTCCCCCAGAACTACTTGAAACACTGGCCGCTGAAAGGAATTGCGCTTTTGACTGGAACGGCTTTCGGGACGCCATGGAAGCACACGGAAAAAAATCTGGGGCTGGCACTCGGGGAGAAGTATTCGCCTCTGGACCGCTTGATGCGTTAAAGAAAGCAATGCATGGATCGGATTTTGTTGGCTACGAATCCGCCAGAACAACCGGCAACATCGTCGGCATTATCGCACAAAATCGTCTCTGCGAATCACTGACAGAAGCAGACGCTATACCGCCAGCAATTGAGCACAGCACAGATCAACTCATTACTGTCATCTTGGACAAAACCTGCTTCTACGGTGAATCCGGAGGACAAGTTGGCGACATTGGATGGATCGAAGGACCGAATGGTAAATTCGAAGTGATCGACACCCAAAGAGAAGGTGATTTCTTTCTCCACTGCGGTGTTCTACGCGAAGGTTCAATCGAACTCGGACAAGAGGTTCATGCTCACGTAGACGAAGGTCGACGCAAAGCAATTCGACGAGCCCATACGGCAACACACCTTGTCCATGCTGCGTTACAGCATTTTCTCGGGTCACACGCCGTACAGCAAGGCTCAAAAGTTGATGCTGACTTATTGCGATTCGATTTCAGTCACGCTTCACCCGTTGGTCAGGAAACGCTCCGGGATATTGAAGCAATGGTGAATGAACGCACGCTAGAAGCGGCGACTGTATCAGCAAACCTCTTGCCGTTAGAAGAGGCTCGACACGCTGGTGCAATGATGCTGTTTGGCGAAAAGTACCCTGACGTTGTCCGAATGGTTTCCATTGATGGAATCAGTAGGGAACTCTGTGGGGGAACGCACGTCGGCAATACCGGTGAAATCGGACTTGTAAAAATCATTCACGAGGAGAGTGTATCAGCCGGAACACGACGAGTCGTTGCAGTAACGGGGCACCGTGCCCTCGAACGGTTCCGGGAGGCAGAGGCCACTCTCGCAGACTCAGCAAATGCCCTTAAGGTCCCCGTGCCCGATCTACCAACTCGACTAAACTCGTTAACAAAAGAGCTTAAGACCCTAAAACGACAGGCTGCAACAAATAAAGCTGACATTTCTATCGATGAGCTACTGAATTCAGCAGAGGAAGTCGCTGGTGTTCGAATTG
>JAUWWJ010000032.1 GCA_030616935.1 Planctomycetaceae bacterium | reverse complement strand
CGCAGCCCCCTTTTCTCCAGACGAATGATCTGTTTCAACGCCAGCCCAAGCGGCAACTGAGGTCACTCCCTCCAGCACACTCTGCCAGGAGGCACCTCCGTTTTGGTTCGATTTACCCGCCACATCACCTTGCAATGAACGCCCACCATTGCCATCGAATTGCTGGCGAAACTGCTGCAGGAACGGATCTACGGTCTCATGGATATCTGCCGGTAGGAATTGATCTGCCTCACCAATGAGCTTTGCGACAATCTGACCACTCTGACTACCGGTTATTTCTCCCCGGTAGGCTGGCATCATTGTAACTGCAAAAAACGTTACAACCACACAAATGAGAGCGCCTTTCGCAAGACCAAATAGCAAACCCAACTGGTGATCAAATGCTGAAAGATGAACTGCGTCGATTAATGTAGACACAAACCGAAATGTGATCCAAACAACCAGCGATGTGCCCACATAGAGAGCAAGCATTGCCAGAAGCCTGTTCCAAGGCGGCTGCTGACCGATAAACGGAGCAAGTTCCCCACTAAAACGGAGTGAAACGTATGAGCTTAAGCAAATTCCGGCGATCCATGCGATCTGCCAGACAACTCCTTTGAAATAGCCGAGGACCCCCGCAGTAGCCAAAAGCCCAAGCATCACCATGTCATAGCTATCTATCGCCACTCGTTCTCTCCTTTAATCGACACTCTTTTGACCGACAAGCCGATCAAAATTGAAGCGTTTGAGACTGTAGGGTCTCCGGCACTGCCCAAAAAGTCCAGTTTCGAAGAGAAAGCGATCACAGGCCGTCTCCCCGCCCTAGCCCTACATACCCCCCAGGCCCTCCAGTGCCCCCTGTTTCTTGTTATGACGCTCGCTTTATTCCGAAAACTCTTGCCTTGCTGATTGGGCAGAATAAATCATGTCGGTAGTGCAGGGGGTGCAAAAGAAAAGGCCCTCTGTAAAAACGACCAAATAAGCCGAAGGACATATAAAGACGTTGTTTTGTGGCGCCCTGTGCGCTTGGTGATTGAGGGAACAATTGCCAACAACGGCCAAAGTTACTGCACTTTGCAGCAACTTTTTACAGAGGGACGCCTCTCGAGGAGGGATTCGCAGAGTGCCGGGATTCCGTGAGCACATCACCGGTTCGACGATCGTTGGCATTGGCTACGGGACAGCCGCTTGGTATGTCGGTGAGATTCCTCCGCTGACCTGCGTTCTCGGGGCTGGCTTATGCTCCGTTGCAGGCATGCTCCCTGATCTGGACAGCGGACCAGGAATTCCTCTTAAAGAAAGCGTTGCGTTTGCCGCTGCTGTTGTTCCCGTGATGCTGTTACCTCGAATCCAACAAATCAGTATGCCTTCAGAGGCACTCATTCTCGTATGTGCTGGAATCTATCTGGCAATTCGATTTGGAGTCACATATCTCCTGAAGCAATTCGCTGTCCATCGAGGAATGTTCCACAGCGTCCCGGCAGCTGCCATCGCAGGACTCACTGCTTTCCTCATTTTTGCATCTGAAGAACCAATGCGCCGATATTTTGTCGCAAGCGCTGTTGTTCTCGGATTCCTGACCCATCTGATACTTGATGAAATATGGTCTGTGAAGCTTGGTATGTTCGGCCCCAAGATAAAAAAATCATTTGGAACAGCAGTAAAATTTCTTGGCAATGAGGCATGGGCCAATATCGTGACTTACCTTCTTCTCATAATCCTGGGAGCGTTGGCTGTGAGTGACGCGGCCGTTAACGAGAATCTGTCGGCAGTTCGCCAGCAGATGGAGCAGGCCTCCCGTCAATACCCTACCTACCCCACAACGCAGCCGCTCTATAGACGTTGAGTGACTCCGGAGGTAATCGGTAGACTTCTCCGTGGGGAATACTCGGTCATCCTCTTGCTTGGCCCCTTGGCATGAGGGATCATGCAGGTAATGTGAACCTCTGTACTGCAAGAGAATTCAGGTTTTCCAGAAAGAACTACGTCCCATGGCCCCTCCGCTGGAAGCAATAGGCACTGCTTATTTGGGTACTCAACTGCTACTTGCCAGCTATCTATTTCTTATCGCGATTGTGGCATTCGCAGGCGGTGTTTCCGTTAGCTTCCTGACGCTCGGCCACCGCAGGTTGCAGGTCTTCCTGTCCTTTACGGGCGGTGTTTTACTCGGTGTCGGACTACTCCACATGATACCGCACGCATTTCTTGAACTAGACAATCGCATTGACCAAACAATGAACTGGGTCCTCCTTGGCTTTTTTGTGATGTTTCTGCTTGAACGAGCATTTCATGGTCATTCACACCATGCCGCCGACGGTTACGATAGCAGCACAGCATGCCTTCACGGCACAACTGAACGTGACCAATTCCAAGGTCACGCTCCAGACCCTACCCTGCACGCGCACAACCCAAGTCAATTGGGATGGAGCGGAGCCTTTATTGGGCTTGGACTGCACAGCCTTGCTGATGGCGCGGCACTAGCAGCAGCCGTCCATTCAGACATTGGGCACGGGGTCACGTGGCTGGCCGGCCTTGCAACGTTCCTGGCGATTGCTCTCCACAAGCCTTTCGATGCTGGCATCATTTCAACCCTTATGCTCGGCTCAGGAATTCCAAGAAATACACGGCTCGCTCTCAACTTTCTTTACGCTCTTGCGGTACCTGCAGGCGCTTTCTTCTTTGTCTTGGGACTTAATTTCCTTGGTGATTCCCAATCATCACTTACGGGCGCGTCGCTTGGTCTGGCAGCTGGAGCGTTTCTCTGCATAGCTGCAGCGGACCTACTACCGGAAGTACAGTTCCATAGTCATGACCGCATTCTTTTGACCGTCGCTCTTGCAGCCGGAATTGCGTTGGCATGGGTGATGACTACACTTGAACAAACCAGTCATTCTCACAATCAAATTGTGATTAAAACGGCTGACAGCGACCCGTAATCATGTTGATGAATGGAAGCTCAAGCGTCTACTGAGTCCACCGTCACCTCGTTCGGTTCAACATCTAAGCCACGAGCTTCACGCATCGCTCGTACTTCAACAAGAACATCTTCAATCAAAAATTGTTGCTCGGTAATTTTTGCCCGCTGACACTGAAAGCACGCAGCAATTACACCAGTGAGTCCAATTCCTCCCAGGAGATGCGGGGTGACCCAGGCTTCACTCCCTCTTCGCCCCGCTGCCGGATCTGCAGCACCTCCCAAGGCAACAATCCCAACAACACTAAGCATGCCACATAAAGCAAACGGAAACGACTTTCGCTTTATCGCCTTGCTTCTCAAAATAAAATTATCTGACAGGCGGTATGTTTCCACAACCTCTTTGCACCACCGCGCGGTCCCAATAAAGTACGTCACCGACATACTGTTTACGAGAACAACTACCAACGCCGCTAAGACACCAGAGAGCCGGTGGACTGTTCCCCAACGAAGGATCGCTTGATCCGTTTGGCCATGAAGATCACCAAGCCACAGGCCGAGCCCAGCGGTTGCAGCCATTAACGCTACTGCAAAAATGGCCACTGATGAAAAAATCTTTTCCATTTTTACTCCCTAGATGCGTGAAGACACTCTGATGATATGTACATCCCTTTTCGCTTTCATAGGATAGTCCCCTTCCCTTCAACGAAACAGCGAAACGTGTCTGGTGCCGGCAGAAAATGAACCAGATTTTGGCCACCCTATTGCCTTAGTGGCTGGATTGCTCGAACGAACTGCTCTGTCACATCAAGAAGACCTTCTGCCGACGGCTTATACACAAATGCAGCTGAGTCTATCGGTTCCCCCAGCCTTACTTCGTAGAGTTCGAGAATTGATATTGGCTCAACTTCGCCATCATCACTCCGACCAACCCATGTTATTCGGAAGGGAAATAGCTGTTCACTCCCAATGATTAACTCTACGGAACAAGGCGTTCCTGCAGGGAACTCCTCGACAACGCCCTCTGAAGAATTCGGCAACGCCTTGAGGTGTGGGAAAATTTCCATCAGCCGACTTGAGTTCCATCGACCGACTACTCGCCAGACCGGAAGCCCTTCGAGCGATTCCCTCTCGGCTGATTCAAATTGAAAATAACGCCGTATGTGTGCGAGTGCCCCTTGCAATCCACCCAAATGAGGAGCAACGGCCTGACTTTCCTCGATGCCAAAATCTTTGAGTTTTGTCCGAATTTGAGAAATGTCCACTCGGGCTAAACGTACTGGCGTACTGCTTCCCTTTTGAAATTTCCAAAAAGAAAGTCCATCAGAAACTTCAAGTAACTCAAATGTTTCGGTATCCGCTTTATTGACTACCTCAAAACGAAATTGCTGATCTACCCCACTGCCCTGTTGCAGATATCGCCCTGTTCCAACAATCACCATTCCTTCAGCTCGGGTGCGCTGCCTGATACGTGCAGAGATGGACTCTACACGCCCAAGACGCGACAGCATTGAAGCAACCAGTCGTTCAGCCTGCTTCTGGGAAGAGATCAACTCTGCAGTCTGGCGAACCCCCGAGTTGGCTGACTGCTGATAGACGCTGCTCTCGGCTCTCTCTTGAGATCTACTTCTCCCACCGAAGAACAGAGACGCTACCCAGACTAACAACAGCGCAACGCAACGTAAAAAACGTCTGTAATCCAACGCAAACATCTCGGCACTTCGGGCAAAATCTACCAATTTCGTGATTTCTACGGGTTTTTCCAAAGATTTCGGTGCGGGAAAGTCGAAGTATGACAAAGCACTGATTTTCGCCATGCCGGAACGTTCCGGTGTCGAGATATCAGAAGTCTACGAAATAGAAAACGAAAGGCACATGCCGAATTTTCGGTTGCCCAAGAATAGCAAGAAACACCCCACCCGGTTCCCAAAGGCTGGAGACTCTGAAGTGAAATTCAACATCTGTGCTCGAAAACTTATAGGGCTTTCGTTGGTGACAGCACTTACTGGCTGCCACATCCCAGCAAATTCCCCTCTTTCGGGAATAGCCGGCCTTGGAACTGCTGCTCAGCCACACACGAACGTTTTGCCGCCCCCTCAAATGCTCGCCCATCCAGGACCTGGTGTTGATGGGCCTGGACCAGGAATCATAGCCCCTGTTGGCTACGAAGAGTTCGTGTCAGAGAACGGTGTCGCCGCATTAGCAACCGGCGGCATGGTCCCGCCTGTGGCCAACGGACCACCAATGTCTCAGATACACTTCTTGGGTCCCGATGGCATGCAAGTCCGTTGGGACATAGCAAGTGTGGGCGGGTTCGATTCAACTCCACTCATTGCCCCTGGCCGCTCTGATTTCCCACAAGGAGCGATCTATCGACTGAAGCTAACGAATATTCCTGGCACAGATCGTGAGGGAGTCGAGTTATATCCGACGCTTGAAGTCGCACCAACCACACCAAGAACCGCTGCCTTCATTGCGCACAACACGGTTCCTGTCCAACTTACTGACGAAGACCTTGACCAGGTCACAACTGGAAACTTTGTTACAAAAGTTGTCTATCTTCCTGACCCGGACTACCAGGAGCTTGCAGTAGCCGGCGTTGAAACACTGGTAAGCACACGCCTTGACCCGGGTGTTGATCCCGTTGTTGAAGCTGATCGCAGAGGATCAATCCTGGCAATTATTCGGATTGGCAACAAAGATCTTGAATCCATCGTAATGCAAGGTGCTATGCCTACAGGTGCCATTTCACAAACCGCAGCAGGCATGCCTCTTGGCCTACCCTGTGGTGACACATCAGGACAATTACCACCCGCTTTTGTGGCGGGCATGACAGCTCCAAGCTATGGAATCCCTATTACGGGTACACCAATTGGGCTTCCTGGCCCTGCACACATACCGCTTGGTGGCCCAGCTGGCCTAAAGAATCATACGATTACGAATCACACAAGAACAAACCTTCCAGGTCCAACAAAACATTTGAACTTACATGTGCAACAAGCGCCTGGACTGAGCTATCCAAAACCTGCGTCTCGTGCATACGTTTCCGAACGCTCGGATGTGCCACAGGTTCACCTCAAGCAGCCTCGTGAAGACCGTACCCGCTGGGTTGATAACGGTGGCCCGGATCCAGACGCAGAGGCAGCAGCGGCAATCATCTGCCGGGGATGCGGTCATCGTGACTGTACCTGTCCTCCGACTCCATCAGCTTTTTAAGGAAAAATTTACCAGCAACTAACACTCAGTCGATAGACAGTCCGATAGACCAAAAGAACCTTCACCACAATTTATGTCCAAAACTGATACTTCCATCCAGACAGGGTCCGCGCTGCGGAACTTCGGCGGAATGCCGGCGATTGCCACGGTGGTCCTTACAATGACAGTAGCCCAAGCTGGCGACATCGAAGGACCACGGTTGGAGAAACCAATCGCCGTAAAGACAGAACCGGGAGCGATTGGCAGTACCCGCCCCCCGCAGTTCGGTCCCCGTCTGGATGAAGTAGAGCAGTACCAGCAACCAGTCGAACTAAGAGGGCCGAAAGGCCTTCTCGTTTCAATTCAAACTAGAACCGGCTGGTCGCAATCCGAGGCACTTCCTCTAAGGGTCGGTTTATTGCCTGGTCTCAGCTATCGATTGAGGATTACAGGAGTGCTTCATCGTCCGACAGATGAGCTCTATCCGTCTGTCCGCGTTTTATCTCCGCTAGTAACACCACGAGGACAGAAGTGGCGATTTCCAATCGAAATTGTAATTGACGAAGATGATTTGAACGAGGCGTTCTCAGGGAACCATGTACAACGTGTTGTGTATGTATCAAATGAACCAGAAGCTTCTGACGTTCTTGCAGACAGGTGGTTTGATATCCAGCCGGGCGACAGTTGCCTCGCAGTTGCAAGCACCCTTGGTGCCCCAGTCGCCGAATTACGAATTGGTAACCGATTGCCTCTGTAATTGTCGCAGGAATACCAATGTTTTTTTTGTATCGACATCACGCACGATCCGTTCAAAAAATAATTGTTACTTTTTTTTCCTGCACTGGACTTGTGAACGTCCCGCTGTTGGCCGCTACGCCTTCACAAGAAATTTCTTCACTCCACGCAGAGTCTTGTGAATGCTCGGCATATCCCAGACGTACAAATATCGTACACCTTCCGCCAATCCTTCCGCCGCTTATCTGCAATGGGGGAGACGGGAGAAACTCCGCATATCCTATTGGCCATACGGGCATAGGAGGCCTCTCGACCGGCGACACTGTGGCTCGCTATCGAAGAGATGAGGATTCCGACCTGAATGATATCAACGCTGCCAGATCGTCACGTATCACCCGCACAAACTGTGAATGCATTTATGCACCTCGCTTTGGAAGTGTTCGAAACGTGACACGGCTCTACGAGGAATCGGTCCCTCTGGGACCTGCTGGAGTTTCTAGTGATAAAAGCCTCGCCAGCCAGACAATTCTTCAACCGCCGGGCAATGCAGCCCAGCTAACAAGCCTGCAGATGGCACGAAAATCAAAGTCTGGCCTGGCCGTCGAAGAACGTTCCGGACCACTTGGCGTCGATACCACAATGCTACCGAATCAATCCCTCAGCCAGGAAAAAGCTGATGAACGTGTGTACGACACACATGTGAAGTCTGCGGACAAGAAAGAACACATCGCCGAGTCTATTGGCATTGATGTCCCCATAGCCTGGACACGACTCACAGCAGCCAACGCAGTCTTCAATGACCAAAAGGCTGATGTTACTTCTGCAAGTCAGGGAATCGCCACGCTGCGAGTTGAGTCTTTAGGGCGGGCTGAACTGACCTTGTGCAAACGATCCGGAAGTGATTCTGCGCGAATCGGTGAAGAAATTGACTTCACGATCGCTTTTTTGAATTCCGGAGACGTACCCCTCACTGATATTGTGATTATGGATGTCTTACCACAGCGGTTGAAACTCATTGAGTCCTCACCCGCGGCCAACCTTCCCTCGGAGATCAAAATAGCCCCGGCAGCCGATGGCACAACATCTATATCGTGGCAGCTAGAATCTCCTCTTGAGGCTGGACAGAGTGGATTTGTTCGCATGAGGACTATTGTCCAATAGTCTGTTTCGAACTTCCTAAGGCGAACTTTTGGCTATCAATTGCCGAAGCGGTCTATCTCAGAGTAGGCTGATGAATGTTGGGATTAGCACTCGGCCAATCCTTTTGCTCAGCAACCACTTCCAGACTCAGAAGAGGCTCCCCTGATGGCTCGTTTTTTCACCGCTCTTGGTATTCCACTTTTCTTGCTACTTCTTTCAGGAAATCTCAGCACGTTGGCCTTTTCCGCTGAACCAGGAACCGCCAATCAAGGCGAAGCCACCAGTTCAGATATCCCTCCTGTTCCAAAAGGAACTCCCGAGGAGATGCTCGACTACATCCGAACAATAAGGCAAAACGCTGCACAGCCGACATCACGTGAAGAAATGATGAAATCCATGCAAGCCATTGCAACAGCCACAGTAGAGGCTGCCGACAAGGCACTGTCGCAACTTAAGGATTCCGATGAACTCTTCGATGAAGCCGCGACTGCAAAACTTCAAAGCCTCATGATGCTCAGCCGACTTGGTGATACGACTGCCTCCTCAGACCTCCAGGCATTCGCCAAGAGCCTCATTGAAGGGCCCTCCCCTGCCCTTGCCGTTGAGGCAAAACGGTTACTGCTAGTGCAGCAGGCTCAAGAACTTTTCACGAAACGAGACGTTGAGAAAGCACCTGCGATAATCAAACAAGCCGGTGAACTTCTTACGGCCAACCCAGATGATGCCGCGACTGCCGGTCTTGCAATGCAACTCGCAAGTGCCTTTGAGCATATGCCTGGTGGTGAAGCACTATCAAAGCAGGCCTACGAAACATTCGGCCCTATTTTTGCTAAGAGTGAAAACGAGAGTATTCGACAGATGGCCGAAAGCTTTCAGGGAACACTCCGTCGACTCTCTCTTCCTGGGAACCCCATGAAAATCACTGGGACCCTACTCGACGGGCAACCATTCGACCAAAGCACACTTGTTGGTAAAATTGTTCTGGTTGATTTCTGGGCAACCTGGTGCGGCCCTTGTATTGCAGAAATACCAAACGTTCTAGAGCAATATGAAAAATACCATTCCCAAGGCTTTGAAGTTATTGGGATTAGTTTAGACCAAGAACGCGATGCACTTGAAAAATTTGTTACTGAAAGAAAAATTCCATGGCCCATTCTGTTTGAGCCTTCGGAAGGATCTGGGTGGCAACACCCACTCGCCACATACTATGGCATCAGCGGTATTCCTACGGTTATCCTCATTGGTAAAGACGGCAACGTTGTGAGCCTCAATGCCCGTGGTGAGCGACTCGGCGAACTTCTTGATGAGCTGTTCAAGGATTCTTCGGGCGAAGGCAGTTGATCTTCGGTGAAGGATTCTTCCGGAAATCAACGATCCGCTATTTCTCGCCGGGCATCTCGTTTTGACTCGTCTGGGATCAGGCGTGTGTTCGAATTAATGCGGACACTCGAAGACCCGATCAACCTCTCGATTGGCCAGCCTGACTTCGCAATGCCAGAGGCCGCTCGTAACGCAGCCTACGAGGCAATGATGAGCGGCAAAAATGGATACACGGTTACTCAAGGAATACCAGAACTTCGTTCACGGATTTCGAGCGAGGTCCAACAAAAGCTTGGGCACACCGACCGAGCATTTTGCATCACGAGCGGTACAAGTGGGGCATTAGTCTTAGCACTTATGGCATCATCGATCCGGGTGATGAGATCATTATTTTCGAGCCAGCATTTGTCATGTACCGACCGCTTATTGAATTCTTCGGAGGGCATTGTGTGGCGATCG
>JAUWWJ010000285.1 GCA_030616935.1 Planctomycetaceae bacterium | reverse complement strand
TCGAGGTCGATGATGTCGTCAGTTAGCACAGGCACATCATGAGCAGGGAAGAATCGCGCATTCGCGCCGAAGTAAAGAAGCTTTCCATTACCATCATAAATATCTGGGAACTCAGTTATGTATTGTTGCTGATATGAGCCAGATGGATCCCGCAACACTGCAGTTATTTGCCTGTGGAAGCCATTGTTCTCGTCGTATGTCAGTTGCTCCGTAGCTGGATCGAATGTATTTGCTGATATACCTCCGAGAAGAATCTGAGTCATCTCTCCATTGGTTTGTGAATAGAGGCCAATCTTGCCAGACTCGTACTGGTTCATGGCCTGCTTGAAAACGTCTGTCTCAGTCGTTGGGTTTTCTGTTGTTGGGATGCCGTCAGGTCCGATTTCAGCTGGCACAGTCCACACGCCGACGCCGTTGTAGAAGACGCCAGCCAATGCAACAGTACTTTTAGTAGTGCCACCCTGACCGTCGGGTGAAAGAATTGGGAACACATTTAAATCACGGCGACGAAACCGGCTTGGGTCGCCACCGGCAGGAGCAACGTCAATGTTACTATACGAAAGGGTTCCAGCAGCGAAGTCATAGTCGAGATCAAAACTTCGAACCTGTGAGGTATAGACTTGGAAAGTTGTTGATCCATGTGCGTACGGACCTTCAAACTTTTGGCCAAAAACAAGTTGATGGCGGTCTCCTATTTTTCCCAAACCTCCGCCAGTCACTTGAAAAAATCCGCCATCATATGAGCCATCAGGAGACGGTTCTCCAGTAGCCTGTAAAATGGTGTTCGTGTTGAGCGTTCCGTCTATTCCTTTCACCCAGTCTACGAGTGTCGGAAGATTGATAGCTGAAATCGCATTGTAGGTTGTGAAGTTATTAATCGCGCGAGAGTAAACATATCCACCGACTATAAACAGCGTATCTCCATCCTGGTAAGACTCGGTGTTTGTTGATGACAAACTGTCGATTTCACTTGAACTAAGACCGCTGCTGGTATCGTTCAGTGAGCGACTCCACGTCTCCTTTGATATGGGGTCGATAACCCACACATCAGTATTCTGATATCTCGGTGGAAAATTGGCCAGCCCGTCATCAGAGAAACCATGGAGTCCATTGATTCGACCGGCAATGAGCACCCACTGGTCGTCATAAATGCCACTGGCAAACGATTGAAGCGTTGGGACAGACGCTGTTCCCATGTCATACTCAGCAAAAGTCAGGTCGTAGTCACCAGACCAATTTGTTACCTGACTAAAAGTAGGTGTCTGGTCCTTCGAGGGAGCTGCTGAAATGCTTGATGTTGGTCCCGTTGCATGACTATCCGTATTGGTAGCCCAGACCCAGAACGTGTATGGAAGACCGGTTTCTAAGTCTGAAAAGTTTTTACTAGTGGATGTTGTTATGTATGTCGTGTTTGTTGATCCATTGTCAATTGTTACCGTGTAATTCAACGAGCCAACAAATGATGCTGGTGGGTCCCAGCTAACCATTAAAGAGGTCGCGTCCTCTGATTGGCCAAATCTCAAATTTTGAACCTCGGAGGGTGCTTCGTTGGATGGTGGAGTTATTGGGCTTCTATCATCCCATCCAACAACATCGAACGCCTTGTCGAAGCCCAGTGGGCTTGTTGGCTGCGAAGGTGTCCACCGGATGCGGTCACCTTGCTGAATCAGGCGGCGTTGTAGTAACTCGAGGAGTTTAGTCGGGTTTGACGTTGTGGGAACTGCTGAGACGTTCACCCAGCTTCCTGTAGCTGGTAGAAATTTTTCTACGACACCGTTTGCGACTGATGTAATCACAAAGCTATTAGTTTCGTCTCCAATTATCTCAGACTTGTTCATTATTATCGGTGGCGGACCGACTAGTGAATTATCTAAATAGACTGAATCTGTTTGTTCTAACGGTGGGCGGGAAAGAGTTCCTGTATCTGCAGTAAGTGCGAGACGACGTTCAAGCAGTTCGAGGATACAGGAATTCTGTTGCTTCGGGTTACGGAAATGCCGGGTAGTACGACGAAATTGTGTATGAAAAAAAAACATTCCCATCAATACATGTTCCTTGAAGGAATCTCCCCATCTCCGGCAATAGTGCCACAGCCAACTGACCTCTAGATTAATTCCAGTTACTATGAAAGGCAAAGGAACGGTTAGGAAATTAGAGCATCCCAGCAATGCGAAGTCTTTGGCCACTGATTCCGGTAGAACGAGTTGCGTGTTCGGTGGAGATGCAACGTCTTTTTAGCAGAAAGGAAGTAGCGGCGGCCGGACTTGAACCGGCGACCCCAGGCTTATGAAGCCTGTGCTCTAACCAACTGAGCTACACCGCCCTTTCGAGAGATCTGCCTGTAGCGACCTCCTTATAAGTTCTCCACTATACCCCATCTTTTCAGAGGTGCATCTGTGAGCAAAAAAGATGTAGGTAGACGGGATTCTGGCTTCAAAAAACAGGCTCGGGCTTACCTTCGCAAGCCCGAGCCAATAGTTGTTTGCGTTTGCTGTTGAAACAGTGCTGAAAATCAACAATTTGATTATTCAACTAAACCGCATGCAGCTTCGACAATCGTATTGATTTTTCCGTCATCCAATTCGCCCTTCTTCAAAGCATGGCTGGAAACAACTTTACTGCTCTTGTAACAGACAACAGTTAGGTCGGCTTCTGGAGAAATGTTGAGATTATCTGGTCCATTTTGAGAATCTTCGGGCACAACGAATGCTACATTTTGAATACCATTGTCTTTCACAAACTTCGTTGCCGCGTTTTTCAGGCTGTTGCTATCTCCGCCAATCATGTTGACGAAGCTACAGAGTTTTGCATCTGCGTGTTCTTTGATTTCACCTTCAAGTTCATTAACGAGTTTTGCTAATGGCTGATCAGCGGTTCGTGCAAAGATCATCACAACCGGCCGACTACCCATTCTGCATCGGTAGCAAAGTCGCTTGCCATCTTCTACGCCATCACTTGGATTGCCAGCAGCCTTTGTTACGGTGAAGGCGCCAACACCGTCTCCCGGTTGTGGGCCACTTACAAGATCTGCCATGCAGTAACTTGCAGTAAATAGTAAGGCAATGGCCGCTGTCCCGGCTGTGAGTCGTTGAAATGGTTTCAGGAACTCCATCGAAAACTCCTACGTGTTTGTGAGGTACTGTTTCGTTTGTTGATGGGCAAGTGATTCGTGAGAGATCGTTTGCTCACCGTGTTTCCAAACAATTTTGGGAAACCATGCCACGCTGGCAAGAGGTAATCCTTTTGATGATTCTATCATAGCGCGGTTAGGATGCTTTCGGCAACCGTGTCATTCCAATGTGAAATGTCATGGTGTCGTAGTAGTCCCCTGAAAAAGAGGTTCAAGATGCTCTATTCAGTACCCAGCCCAAATATTCGGCAGACACAACTGTTTATTAATGGTCAGTGGATTCCATCGCAGTCCGGAAAGACCTTTGACACGATTAACCCCGCAAATGAAGAGGTGATTGCGGAGGTGGCAGAAGGGGATGCGGTTGATGTCGAATGTGCAGTTGAAGCAGCCCGTCGGGCTTTTGATGAAGGACCTTGGCCTCGTCTGAATGCTCGGGAGCGAGGGAAAATAATGCACCGCTTTTGTGATCTTATTGATGAAGAAATTGATGAACTTGCGGCCATTGAGTCTCTTGATAACGGAAAACCGCTGAAAGATG
>JAUWWJ010000313.1 GCA_030616935.1 Planctomycetaceae bacterium | reverse complement strand
GCTCATCACGGAGCTCAATACTTGGCACAACAAAACTGGCATTGAGCGAAAATAGCTTGGTTCCGAGCCATCGTCCGTACAGAAAGTAGCCGCAGAGAAGAGAAGCTGCTGCAAAGAAAATAATAAGTAAGATAGTCATATGGCTGGCCAAGGCGAGCTATTCTCAAAAAGTCGGACGCAAGGTTTGGCTTAGGTAGTTAGACTTGTCACAATGTGACTCCCTTTCTCTTTACTTCGGGCACTGCTTTGGGAAATAAATATATGGCTTTTTAACTGCGAAACGTAGTTTAACCGACCGGCCCAAAGTGTTCTGTTTTTCATAGCCCTCATTACCTCTAGCAAGCAAACACGTCATTCATATGCCTCGTGTCCCTAGTAAATCGATCCAGAAGATCCGGAATATAGGCATCATTGCTCATATTGATGCTGGCAAGACAACTCTTACCGAGCGGATGCTTTTCTTTACAAAAGCAATCCACAGGTTAGGAGATGTGGATCACGGCACAACCGTGACAGACTTTGACCCAGAAGAACAAGAGCGGGGTATTACCATCTATTCTGCTGCTGTTTCTTTTCCGTGGCGAGATGCCGTTGTGAATTTGATTGATACGCCTGGCCATGTGGATTTCACTGCTGAGGTTGAGCGGAGTCTGCGTGTTCTCGATGGTGCAGTTGTTGTGCTTTCAGCGCGCGAAGGAGTTGAGGCACAAAGTGAAACTGTTTGGCGGCAGGCAGACCGATATGCGGTGCCACGAATGGTGCTCATCAATAAGCTTGATCGGGAAGGAGCAAGTTTTTTTGGGACAATCGATCAGATTCGTGAGCGTCTTAAGGCCGAACCACTTTTGTTGCAGATCCCTGTTGGAATCGGTCCACCGCACGTGGCGGATCCATTCCGAGGGGTGATTGATTTAATTACGATGGAAGCAGTCACGTTTCCGCCCAAGGATGAGGTACTTAGTGGTGCAGCCGCAGCTGTTGAGCCAATACGAAGGAGCATTCCGGCGGAGCTTGAAGCTGAAGCTGCCAAGTGGAGGGAGCAACTTGTCTCGACCCTGTTTGATTATTCTGATGAGCTAGCTGAACTCGCGATTGCCGAGGCCGCGATCCCCGTTGATCTGATGCGAGCGACTGTCCGCAAAGCCACCCTTCACCGCAAGGTAATACCTGTTCTGGCTGGGTCCGCACTTGATTGTATTGGCGTTCAGCCTGTACTTGACGCCGTTGCCTGGTATCTACCGAGTCCAGTGGACGTGCCTCCCGTGGAGGGGCTTGATCCAAAGAAGAAAGAGCCAGTCACGATACAACGGCCCCCCGACCCGGAGGCTCCTTTCTGCGGATTGGTTTTTAAGATTCTTGCTGAAAAGCATGGGGATATCGCATTTGTCCGGGTGTACTCCGGGACACTGAAGGCTGGAAGCAGGGCCTGGAATCCTGAGCGGCAGAAGAAAGAAAACATCGCGCAATTATGGCACGTTCAGGCTGATCGTCGGGAGCAGGTGTCGTCCTGTTCAGCAGGTGACATCATTGGGGTTATTGGCCCACGTCAAAGCGTAACAGGCGACACGCTTTGTGATGCTCAGGCCCCAGTTGTGCTGGAGTCAATTGAATTTCCAGAAACAGTCATTTCAATGGCGATTGAGCCAGAGACAAGTCTTGAAAGAAAAAAACTCTCCGAGACACTTGAAATGATGAAGCGACAAGATCCTACGTTTCGGGCGATTGAGAGTGAAGAAACTGGGCAAACATTGATATCTGGAATGGGTGAACTGCATCTCGAGGTGATCCGTCATCGGCTCGAACGAGAATTCAACCTACATTGTCGGGTGCATAAGCCTCGGGTGAGCTACAAAGAAACGCTCGCAAAATCAGTACGAGTGCAGGGCGAATCGAATCGTCAGGTGGCCGGGCAGACGCTTGAGGCCACGGTCGCGCTCGCTGCTAAACCGACAGGGGAGCAGTCTGGCGTGACTGTTGAGCAGGGCTGGTTTCCCGAGTCTGAGCAGCTTGCTGAAGTTGCTCGAATAATGACTGAATCTGTGCGAGAGAGTGCTGAGAGAGGGGGCCTGAAGGGGTGTCCGCTCTGGGGCGTGCGGATTGTAGTGCGTGAAACGTCCGTTCCTGAGCCACTCCCGACAGATGTCGCAATTCGAATCGCCGCTGCTGATGGTATTGAACGGATGCTCGAAGCGGCTGGAACAGTCCTTTTGGAGCCGGTCATGCGGGTTGAGGTGAGTGTGCCAGAAGAGCATTTGGGTGATGTTATAAATGATTTGCAGCAGCGTCGAGCTATTATTACAGCGACTGAAATACGAAGTGGCATGAACGTTCTGACCGCCGAAGCCCCACTTGCCGAGATGTTCGGTTATTCAGCGGCCGTTCGGAGTGTTAGTCAGGGCAGGGCAAGCTTCACAATGGCTCCATTGAAATATGGGCCGGCTTCTGCGGAAACCGCTGAGTCATTTGTCTGACCAGATGGACCGGCGGTGCACAGAATACTCCGAAAAGTAGGCCGGTGTGTTGACATCTCTACCCTGCGGTCTTACATTTCGAGGTTCCTCCACATTCGGCCCCCGGTTCCTCATTGGGCTTGGCTGAGGTGGAGTTTGCCGTTTCGACGGCTTTTTTTAGTCTCGGCGACAGTCCTGTCGACGTCACTCGCTCACATTTCAGTGGGTATCGGGATGGCGTTCACAGAGCAGTGGTCATGACAGTGTTCAGAGAAAGTGGAATTGGAGTTTTGCCGTGGCTGCGCCGACGCAGGAAATAATTCGCATTCGTATGGAAGCGTATGACCATGCGGTACTCGACCAGAGTGCTGCCGAGATCGTTGATACGGCCAAGCGAACAAATTCCGAGGTACACGGACCAATACCACTTCCAACACGAATTGAACGATACACGGTGCTTTCGGGCCCACATGTCGATAAGAAGGCCCGCCAACAGTATGAAATTCGAACGCATAAGCGGGTTGTAGATATTGTTCAGGCCACGGCCAAGACGATTGAGGCTCTTAATAAACTGAGCCTCCCAGCTGGTGTAGACATCAAGATTAAGGCCTCGTCGGCGTAACTCGTCGAGGTTGAAGAATGAGAGTGAAACCTGCGGGTTTCAAGGGTAAAGAAAACGCAAACTAGGAGCGCACAGTTCATGCTTGGAAGGCTTCGCGGGTAAGGGTCGGAGGGAACGACTTCTCCCGCAGCTACGAGGCTTCAGGTGTGACGGTAAATGCTTTGTCAGCTTTGGCTGATGAAGCATTCATTAGCGAAAAAATATGGCTGCAGAAGATCAAAAAGACGAAACGCCTGAAAGCCAGTCGGATAGCGATGCATCTGCGGTTGCTACAGCACCTGAGCCGGCAGAAATGGGGCGGAAAGGTCTGCTGGGTCG
>JAUWWJ010000219.1 GCA_030616935.1 Planctomycetaceae bacterium | reverse complement strand
GCTTATTTGTCGATGGGCGGAACTTCAATGGGTATCGCTGGTTCAATGGTCGACTATGCATTCTGGGAAAAGTGGCTCGGCATGCGAGTTGAGGACATTGATATGACTGAGTTCGTGGGTCGCATGCAGAAAGGACAGTTTGATCCTGAGGAGTACAAACGAGCAACCGCGTGGGTAAAAGAACAGTGCGTAGAGGGTGAAGATTACAATAGTCAGGAGACTCAGCGATCGCGTGAGCAGATCGATTCAGAATGGTCTGACTCTGTGAAAATGTCGTTAATCGCTCGAGATCTGATGGTTGGTAATCCGCAGTTAGCCAAGATGGGGTTGGGGGAACAGGCACAGGGGCACGGTGCGATTGCTTCTGGATTCCAAGGGCAACGGCAATGGACCGATCACTTTCCGAACGGTGATTTTCTTGAAGCAATTCTGAATACGTCATTTGACTGGAATGGAAAACGATCACCATACATTGTCGCGACCGAAAATGATGCACTCAATGCAGCAACAATGCTGTTTGGTCACCTGCTCACTAATTCCGCCCAAATATTTGCCGATCTTCGGACATATTGGAGCCCGGAGGCTGTTGCAACCGCTTGTGATGGCTATCAACTTCAGGGTGCTGCTGCTGATGGTCTTCTTCACCTTATCAACTCTGGTCCAGCTGCACTCGATGGTACGGGCCAACAGGTAAGTCAGAACGGCACGCCAACCATGAAGCCGTTTTGGGAAATAACGGATGATGAAGTGACGAAGTGCCTCAAGGCAACAACATGGCACCCATCGATAACCGAATACTTTCCCGGTGGTGGTCTGAGTACTCGATATCGAACCTTAGGGAATATGCCAGCAACAATGACCCGTATCAATCTTGTAGCCGGTCTTGGACCAGCACTACAAATTGCTGAGGGAGAAACTGTTGGGCTCCCTGATTCGGTTCATGAAGTTCTTGATCAACGTACGAATCCAACCTGGCCAACTACCTGGTTTGCACCGAACATTACGGGCCGTGGGGCGTTTACCTCGACGTATGAGGTAATGAATCATTGGGGGGCAAATCACTGTGTGATGACAGCCGGCCACGTCGGGCATCTGTTTATTACATTGGCATCTATTCTTCGAATTCCTGTTTACATGCATAATGTGTCGGACGATCGAGTCTTTCGGCCAAGTGCGTGGAATGCTTTTGGCACCGATGGTCTCGAAGGAGCGGACTTTCGGGCCTGTGAAGCATTTGGTCCGCTTTACGCACGTGCCTGATACATTCTTGTTGTGGTGTAGGCAGTGCGACGAAGAGCATCTTTGAGGGATACAGGATCATCATGTCAACAACAACGTTAGAAACTCTGCTCGAACTTTCTCATTTTCTTGGTGAGGAGAATCGTCAGTTGGCGATTCTTGGTGAAGGAAACACGTCGGCACAAGTTGATAAGCAGACGTTTCTGGTGAAGGCAAGTGGAAGTTGTCTTCAGACACTCGCAAAAGATGATCTTGTTGCCTGTCGATTCGATGCCCTGCTCCCGATGCTTGATCAGGACGAGATGTCAGATCAGGCAATTGAAGAATCACTCATGGCGAGTCGGGTCGATACATCTGCAAAAAAACCATCTGTTGAAACTCTCTTCCATGCGTATCTCCTTTCATTGGAAGATGTTCATTTTGTAGGCCACACGCATAGTATTTCGGTTAATCAGATTCTTTGCTCACCACTTGCAGGTCAATTTGCAACTCACAGACTTTTTCCCGATGAGATTGTCTGCTGCGGAGCTCGCTCGGTATTGATTCCTTATAATGATCCTGGGCTGACGCTTTCGAAATCAATTCGTAGTGAAACAGATTTGTTTTTGAAGGAGCATGGTTGTGCACCGCGGGTGATTCTCTTGGAGAACCATGGCATTATTACCTTGGGCAAGACAGCAGGGGCTGTAAAGGCGGCGATGCTTATGGCTCAAAAAGCAGCGGAAATATTTGTAGGAGCAGCCGCTTTAGGGGGGCCTACGTTCATGAGCTCAGAAGATGTCAGCCGTATCGCAAATCGAACTGACGAGCACTATCGACAGCGTGCGCTGAAGTTATAGGAATGAGTTTTTTTCCCAAGGGAGTAAATGAAGACAATGGGGGGAATCGTGTGTTCTCCTGATAGAGTAAAAAAATTAGGAAACTAGACTAGTCATTTGTTTTGCGATGCTGCCACGGGTTTGTCCTGCAGGTGCTTTCTGGTGACAGACGGCAGTGAGTCAATTTATTAGGACGCCTTTATCCAGGACACTCAGCGTTATTTTTTAGGTATGGAGTTACATGATGAGAATTTTCGCATTCGTCAGCATGCTGATTGCGATCGTGCCGCTGAGTCTCATTTCCACAGGTTTTTCCGCTGAATCGGTGGGGAGCCAGTCTGACATGGATGGCTTATGGGGTGCTCGTGTTGTGAAACTCCGGGCCGAGGACGCCAAGCGAGGACAGCTTTTTGATCAAGGCAACTATGCAATGTTCATTCACTGGGGCCTATATTCCCAACTAGGGAACAAGGTCGATGGTGAGACCTACTATGGAATCGGCGAATGGATAATGAATCCGCGAATGGCTGGAATCCCTGTACCTGAATATAAAAAACTAGCCAAAACGTTTAACCCAGTCGATTTTGATGCTCGCGGTATTGCAAAACTTGCCCGTGATGCAGGGATGAAGTACATCGTCATTACGGCAAAACATCACGATGGTTTCGCGATGTATAAATCTGATGCATGTGATTTCAATATTGTTGATGCCACGCCTTGGGGCAAGGATCCAATGAAAGATTTGGCGGCGGCTTGTCGTAAAGAAGGGCTTGGTTTCGGTTTTTATTATTCCCATAACCAAGACTGGACTTTTCCTGGCGGCGGCGGCGGGCCGCAAGTTGATGCGAGTGGCAAACAAGCAACATTCGACGACTATTTTCAGAAGAAATGTCTTCCTCAGGTGCGGGAAATTACGACGCAATATGGTCCAATTGAAATCGTCTGGTTTGATACGCCTGGGAAAATGCCCAAGCATTATGTCGAGAAACTTGTTGAAGTAGTGCACACGAATCAGCCCAGAGCACTTGTGTCTGGACGAGCTGGTCATGAATTAGGTGATTATCAGACGCTCGGTGATATGGAGGTGCCAATTGTGAATGTCGATGGGCTCTGGGAAAGTGTTGACACTACAAACGATTCCTGGGCCTATGCGTGGTACGACGAGAACTGGAAGTCTCCGAAGCAAATTCTGGAGCGATTGGTTGCTTGTGTTGCCCGTGGCGGCACCTACATGCTCAACATAGGCCCCCGTGGCGATGGAAGCGTATCCACCAGATGCGCTGCAGCGTTGCGTGACGCGGGAGCGTGGATTGCTCGCTATCCTCAGGTTATCTACGACGTCCAGGGCTCTCCTTGGAAGCATGCCATGCCATGGGGTGATATAACTCAGAAGGAAAACTCGTTATTTTTGACAGTTTTTAAATGGCCGGAATCCGGCCAGCTCTATCTGCCAAACATCGAACAGGATGTCCGGGAGGCACGTTTGTTGCTCCCTGGTGATATGTCGGCGAAACTCCGTTGGCAGCGTCGTGGGCAACATGTTGTGCTTGAGTTGCCACCACGACCTCCAGAATCACTCGCATCGGTTATCAAACTTTCATTCCAAGAAAAACCAGTTGTTGATCCGGCGCTGACGCTTGATCCGGAAGCGAAGACGGAACTTGCCGTTGAGTTCGCTGATAGCAATGGAGTAAAAAAGTCAGAAAAACGATGGATGGAAAAGTTTGGTGAATGGAAACGGATCGTTCATGGTCATGATTTTGGTCCGGATGCTGACCTGTCGTGGGAAGTGGATGTTCTTGTGCCAGGTGAGTATCAGGTGTCATTAAATTATGCTGGAGAGGGAAGGCTTGTGTGGCACGTAGGTATTGAAGGTGGTGAATCGATCCTGAATCAACAGAATTCCTCACATAATTATCAGACTTTTCCGATTGGATGGCTCAATTTTCCAAAGAGTGGCAGGTACCGAGTCTCTGTGCAATGCCTTGAAGGCAACGTGGAGCAAGCAAGCCTGCATGCAATTCTTTTTGATGCAGTGCGATAACACTGCAACACGAGTTCATTTCCAGCAGTATTCTTCGATTAAATAAGGGCCGTTGGGATGTTCCCATGAGCCGTGCCTGGTTGCTAGTCAGTCGTTGACTGGATTTATGCGTCTGAGGATCGAACGGTAATGTTCCAAGTGATCAGTCTTCCTTTGTTGCATGGACGTCGTCGTGGCTTGATCACTGTGTGGTGCACCATGCTGCTTCTTGTAGGACTCAATTTTTCTTTTGGTGCAGAAAGGCCTGCCAAGAT
>JAUWWJ010000480.1 GCA_030616935.1 Planctomycetaceae bacterium | reverse complement strand
CCGTCCATGATATCTTTCGTTACATCGTCACATTGAAAGCAAACGATCATGATAATTCTCCTTTCAATAGTACTATATAACATATATGGGGGTATGCACTTGACTCCAGTAACCACAAGATGTAGTATCTCCAGCAATGGAAGACTATCCCAAGACTTTGCTGGAGTTTGAGGGTCGGTTTGCGACCGAAGAAGCTTGTCTTGAATACCTTCGGAAGCTGCGTTGGCCGGAAGGGTTTCGCTGTCCGCGGTGCAAAAATGACAAAGGTTGGCTGACAAGCCGGATTTCGTACCATTGCGAGCAGTGTGCGTTACAGACATCCCTTTTGGCCGGAACGATCTTTCAAGATACAAAGAAACCATTGTGTCTGTGGTTTCGTGCGATTTGGCAGGTGACGAGTCAAAAGTATGGAACGAACGCATTGGGCTTGCAGCGAGTATTAGGTTTGGGCAGCTACTGGACGGCGTGGGCATGGCTACACAAACTTCGTTGTGCTATGGTGAGACCGGGTCGGGATCGGCTCTCGGGCGTGATCGAAGTAGACGAAACATACATTGGTGGAGAAAAGCCGGGCAAGCGAGGTCGCGGGGCAGCAGGGAAAGCCCTGGTACTTATTGTAGCCCAAGAAGATAAGAATCGGATAGGTCGAATTCGGCTTCGTCGAGTGCCAGATGCTTCTGGGAACAGCTTAGGCCATGCTATTCAGGAGGCGGTCGAACCGGGCAGTACAGTGCGTACCGACGGATGGCCCAGCTACGGTGGATTGGTCCGTCTGGGATACCGGCACCAAGTGGTCCGGGAGACGGCGGATGTGGGTGAGAACTTGCTGCCGTTGGCTCATCGAGTGGCGGGTTTGCTCAAGCGTTGGTTGTTGGGAACATATCACGGAGCAGTACGCGATCATCATTTGGACTATTATCTTGACGAATATACGTTTCGCTTTAACCGACGAACCTCCCGCTCACGCGGGAAGCTCTTCTACCGCTTGGTACAACAGGCGGTGGCAATTGGTCCGGTGCCTGTCAAAGATATTCAGCATCGCACCTCAATTACGTGACATACAAGATATAGTGGTCACTGGAGACATATGCATACCCCCAAAACCTGTAAAGATCTAAAAAAGAATCTATCTCGAACACCGCCCGAGCAATTGTATGATCAGTTGCTCCAAGAGGGAAAAACCGTTAGTTGGATCGCCCAACTAACAGCACAATCTAGGGCATCGGTACGTAGTCGACTCGAGAAGGAGTTTCGTAGTCCTGGCACCAACGTGGCGCTGGCTTTTCGCAGAGCAGGCCTCAAGCCTCACGTGTGGAGCGAAGACATGGCTCGTTTCTATCAGTACACTGATGCATTTCTTTACGAGCTAGTCATCTGGAATCTGAATAAGATCAAGCAGCGGATATGTTTGTGGGTGACGAACTATCTAGCTAACAGCGAGGGAGACACATTGGATCTTATAACGATTGGCGATGGTTTGGGGCTGGATTCGGCGTGTCTTGCCCGAGCAGGACACAGAGTAACGTATTTCGAGCTGCCTGGCTACACAGAATCATTCGCTCGGAAGCTCTTTGCCGAATATGCAATCAACGTGGCTGTCCTGACTGATCGACGACATATACCTCTGGGTGTGTACGACGCAGTGATCTGTCTGGATGTCCTCGAACACGTTCCAAATCCGCCGGCCTTTGTTCAAATGCTTGTGGATTACCTACGTCCAGGGGGAAGCCTCATAGTGAATGCGCCTTTTTACCAGATTCATAGTAGCTTTCCCACACATTTGAAGGCCAACCGCAAGTACAGCGGTCTTCTGTCATTTTATAAAAAGTATAACCTCAGACTTGTTGACGGCAGGCCAGGATGGAACCCGATCGTACTGAGAAAGATGGGTAATGATTCATCTGATTGCTTGCGCTTTGGTAAGAAGCTCTGGTTCCTAAGACTTTGTGGCGTGTATTGGTCTTTTGGACGTTTTTCATGGGCGCCTTTCTGGTGGGTAAAGCGTTT
>JAUWWJ010000399.1 GCA_030616935.1 Planctomycetaceae bacterium | reverse complement strand
TCAATGCCGGCATGAGCATGTGGATCTATTTCCCGCCAGGTGGCTTCAGATATGACATGAATACTCCTTGATTCATGCTTCTGAAGATATTGAACAAAGCTACGAAAATCACGACCACCTGCAGCAAAAAAGCTATCTAATGGCTGAAGAATCGTCGGTCGACAGACAGAAAAAAGATACTGAAGACGCTTTCCTACCTCTGGAATGACCCACTGCGTACACGTTTCATCTTGTGGGAAACGATCGACCATTTTCGACACGAGCGATGATGTGATGGAAGGCAGATCACACGCTGAAAGAATGACAAATTGTGGTAAGGACTTTGCATATTCGTGCCACATCCATCGAAGCCCGTCTCGAACGGCTGCTAACGGACCAGACCCTGGCTGATGATCAGGAATATGCCGAACTGATACGACGTCTTGAAAAGACAATTTCGGTGGATCACCACCTACAACAAGAATCGAACGTGTGACTGGAACCAGGGCTCCATACACAATACTGAGAAGAGATTATCCACCGATAATACATTCTGCTTTCCCACCACGTGGTCGTTTATCCGCTAAACGTCTGGCTGTTCCACCCGCGAGGATAATCGCTACTGTTTCTTCTTTCGGAATCTCTACAGATGATTTGTTCACTGCATCGAACCAATAAAACGCGCAATCCGATCAAGTCCTACTGTCAGTTTCTCCTCTGACGCTGCAAAAGACATACGAACATATCCTTCTGCACCAAAAGCACTACCTGCCACTGTTGCCACATGTTCTTCTTCAAGCAACTGCTCGCACCAAGTCACGCTATCCCGAGGTCCTTTTGACGTCCCCAATGATGCTTGGATGTCAAAAAAAGCATAGAAAGCGCCACCGATGTCTGGAATGTTAACCCCGGGAATATTCCTGAGCCTTTCAACAACAAGATCTCGTCGTACCTGAAATGCATTTCGCATCACTGTTACACATTCTTGTGGACCAGTGATTGCCTCAATGGCTGCATGTTGGCTGATGCTGCAAGGATTGCTTGTCTCTTGGCTCTGAAGACTTCCCATTGCCTTTGACAGCGAAGGCGGAGCAATCGTCCATCCTATGCGCCAGCCAGTCATTGAGTACGTCTTACTTACGCCAGCAACAACAATGCTTCGTGACTCAAGGCCAGGCCGCAAAGTTGGAAATGAAACAGATTCACGGCCATCAAAGACGAGTTGATCATATATTTCATCAGATACAACAGAAAGGTCTGCTTCAATCGCAATATCTGCAATGCAAGCAAGCTCTTCACGCGAATAAACAACCCCAGTCGGATTACTAGGAGAACACAGTAGAAGCATACGCGTCTGAGGTGTAATTGCTGACTTCAGGGCTGCCGGCTGAAGTTTAAAATCCTCATCGATTGAGGTCTCAACGAGAATCGGTTTTGCTCCAACAAGCTTGATCAATTCGGCATAACTGACCCAATAAGGAGTCGGCACGATGACTTCATCACCCGGATTTAAGACAGCTATAAAGACGTTATGAAGACTGTGTTTCGCCCCATTTGAGACGATTACATGTGCGGGTGTGACTGAAAGCCCAGAGCGACGGGTATAGTCGTCGGCAATTGCTTCACGTAGCGCTGGTATTCCCGCTGCTGGCGTATACTTCGTTTTTCCCGCAGTGATAGCTGCCTTCCCGGCCTTACAGATATGTTCAGGTGTTGGAAAATCTGGTTCTCCGACTGAGAGGTCGATAACATCGATACCTGATGCCTTCATCGCACCAGCTCGCGCTGCCATAGCGAGCGTAGCTGATGGCTGGAGGGAAGCCATCCGATGTGCTAATTGAAGGCAGGCAGCTTCTTCCATGACTTTTATTTCCTTTCCCATTTCTTAACAGTAAGAACCTCTATGACATGGCATACTTCTGGTATCAGTATGCCATCCGAAACTATTGTCGGCATAAAAACAGAAATCAACCATCCGTCTACAGATGATACCACGGTGACCATAAGGAGTTTGGATGGCACAAAAACGAATTGGACTTTGGCTGATCGGTGCAAAGGGTGGCGTCGCCACGACCGTCATGACCGGTCTAGCAGCCCTTGCCCGGGGACTTGTTGAGCCAATTGGCCTCATTACTGAAACCGAGTCCTTTCATTCACTCAATCTTATTGATTGGAGTGATATCGTTATTGGTGGACACGATATTCGTGATGGGAGTCTTCTCGATGAGGCTCGCCGAATGTGGACCGTTAGTCGAGCAATTTCACCAAGTGTCTTAGAGTCTGTATCTCCTGATCTGATAGATATTGAGACGCGTCTTCGGCCGGGCACTGTGTTGGCATCTGGTAGTTCCATTCAAGCTATAGCTTCTTTATCAGAATCCAAAGTAGCTAAGACACCAAGAAGTATTATTGATCGGATCCGAACAGATATTCTTGACTTTGCAGAAACGAATGATGTTGAACGTGTGGTCGTGGTGAACCTCGCATCAACTGAACCGCCCTGGTCATCACCTATTCCCAACAACTTGGACGAAATTTCTTCTTTGCTCGAGAACGCATCAGAATCAAGTCCACTCCCTACGAGTAGCCTCTATGCGATTGCTGCATTTGAAGCAGACGCTGCCTATATAAATTTTACACCTTCTACTGGCGCAAGCCCGCAAGCCCTCAATACTCTCGCGCAGCAGCTGGGACTCCCTCATGCAGGGTGTGATGGAAAAACAGGTGAGACATTGCTTAAAAGTGTACTTGCCCCAATGTT
>JAUWWJ010000005.1 GCA_030616935.1 Planctomycetaceae bacterium | reverse complement strand
CCGTACCGCAATCAAAGACAGCGTTTCGAAGGTTCTTACGTTGCCGGTGATCTGTTGAACCATCTACAAAGGCCAATGCCGCCAAAGTAGAGCGCAGCTAAAGGTGCCGCAAGAAGCAGCATGCTGTACGGATCTGCCGGTGTGAGTATCGCAGCGGCAATAAAGATTACGACAAACGCCATCCGCCATTGGCTCATGAATGTTTTTACTTCGACAATGCCGAGCCGATCGAGGAAGACCATGATCAAGGGAAGTTGAAAACCAAGGCCAAAACCAACCGGCAGAAATAAGACGAACCCAAGCCACTCACTGATTCGGGGATCGGGGTCGAGGCCAAGCCATTCGTTAAATGCAAGAAGGTATGTGAGCACGAAGTCGAAAACAAAAAAGAACGCGAGAAGGACTCCGGCAAGAAAGAGCCCAGTGCTCACTGGCAGGAAAAGATGCACAACATTCTTTTCATGCGGGTACAAACCGGCTGCAACGAAAGTCCATAGTTGGTAGATGATCCAAGGGCCGGCAAGTACAAGCCCAACAAGGATAGATGCTTTAATATAGATTCCGAACGCTTCTTGCGCGCTGAGGGTTGTAATGCTGACTCGACTGTCTCTTGCAAGTGGTTGCCATAGTAAGATGGGCGCGAGGGAGTCCAAATCGAACGTGTCGCCATGCTTTTCCTGTATCTGTGAGCCCGGCAGTCTGTTTGGGTGAACCTCACGAAGATCAAAGGAGAGATTGTATTGTTCGACCGCGTCTACGACTTCTTTCCGTGAATAGGGAAGTCCAGGCCCGTCACTCTGTCGTGGCTCCCAGGCGTCAAAGGTCTCAATCGCACGCTCGGTGTAATATTCGCCCAGCGCCTTCCGTAAAGGAGACTCGATGATGTGGATGACTGGTCTGGCAACAAAAAATCCAATGACAACGCCACAGACGAGACCAATGGCGGCCCGAATCAGACATGATCGCAGTTCTTCAAGGTGCTCACCAAATGTCATGGTCGAACTGCTGAAGAGGTCGTCTTTGTCAGGAGTTAGTGCAGTTTTCGTCATTTGTAGGCTTGTGCTGTACCTATGCTGTACCTAGATCGATATGAGGCTGTATGAACCACAGCTCTTTTTGCTGAGTATTAAGAGTAATCAGCCTCTGTAGCCTGTGCTATGGCTGGCGTTGTTTGCTGTGCAAGAGCGGCCATTTACCAGCCAAAACTGTCTTCTGGCCAGCCCGCGGCAGGCATTCGCTAATCGCCGTTCAAATAGCTGAGTTTTGCGACTCCTGTGTCCCGGCACTCGGCATCTACTTTCCGTAGGTATTTCCAAGTCCGGGTCGATTGTCCGTTGGCTTTACGTCACACATCGCATCGTACACCTTGCGAACTCCTTCAACGAGCGTTTTGACGTCTTTTGGCTCAAGGACATGCAGTTTCTGCATTGACCGCCAAGAGCTCAGAATAAGACTTTTTAAGAATTCGTTTTTTTTGACAGTGCGACCACTCTTGCGGAGCATCCAGTCCTCATTGCCGTGGTTGGCATCCCAGTCACGCCATTTCTTTGACATGCTGAGTGTCTCCTCGATACGAATCTCGAGCCCGCCGCGGAGTTTTCCTGTTTTCGGATCAAGGAATGTTCGGATCTCACTGTCGCCGATCTTGCTGAGTGCTTCGGCGACAATTTCGAGGACAACGTTTGTTCCGACCATGCCCTGTTTCATTGCACGATCGAGGACAGGTCGGAGAAGATCAGCGAGTGTCTGTCGATTGAAATTCGCGATAGTCAGCGTTGCTGGTGAACGAATCATCGAATGGGTCCTGTTTTGCCACGGGCGTGATTTTTCAACGCAAGCAAAAAGTGTACGTTCTCCAAAAACCTTCTGGTAACAGATATACCACGTACTGCACAATATCCTCAAATATGCTACCAGCAGATTGGAGACGCCGATCATTGGGAAGAGCCTTCGGGCTGCATTGCAGGCGGCCGCTTGACGTGCGACTTCGGCACAGAAAAAACAGCTCTTTTGTAATCTTGTCTCAGAAGTGTCTCATTGCCCGTCTAAGATTCTCAGTATTTGCACCATCTTGGTGAGAGGGGGTATTCTTCAAAGCCTTTCCTGCAAAACCCGCCAAGGTGACTTCATGATACGGATACATCCTTTTACCGCATTACGACCTTCATTTGAGGATGCTTCGGAAGTCTCGAGTGATCCCTACGACGTTATTTCGACAAGTGAAGCGAGGGAGCGTGCAGCAGGGAAACCAAAGTCATTTCTTCACGTCGTCCGCTCGGAGATTGATTTGCCGGTGGACACAGACTATTACGCACCAGAGGTTTATGAAAAAGCGAGTGACAATCTTCAGGGCATGATTGCTGACGGGGTGCTTCAGCGAGAGTCACAGCCAAGCATTTATTTGTACAGGCAAGTACGAGAAGGTATTGCCCAGGTAGGTGTTGTTGGATGCGTCGAGACAGAGCAGTATCGGTCTGGTGAGATTCGAAAGCACGAGAAAACAAGACCAGATAAAGAGGACGACCGGACTCGTCACTTACTTGCTACCGCGAGCCATGCCGAGCCAGTTTTTTTGTGCTTTCGTGATGAACCAAATCAGGGCACAACCATTCATTCGATGATGGAGGCTGATATGGAGCTGTCACCTCTGTTTGATTTTGTTGCTCCAGATGGTGTGCAGCACACAGGCTGGTGCGTGGCTGAGCCAGCGAGGTATGTGTCGGCATTCGAACAGCTGAACAGGCTTTATATCGCGGATGGTCATCATCGATCAGCTGGGGCGGATCGTGCAGCAACAGCATCCAAGCAAGCGGATGCAAATGCTAGTGACGAAAAAGAATATGGACGGTTTCTGGCAGTTGTCTTCCCTCACGACCAATTGAGAATACTGCCCTACAATCGCGTTGTAGCAGACCTGAATGGACTTTCTACAGATGAGTTTCTTACCAGGTTGCGGGCAGTGGGTTCACTTGAGCGGGCAAAGGCCGGGACGCCAGAAAGTCCAGGGCAGGTTCTGGTTTTTGTGGTAGGAGAGTGGTGGCTCCTTACATTCCCGGAGTCATCGATAGATCGAAATGATCCGATAGCAAGTCTCGATGTTGCTCTGTTGCAGGACCGAGTGCTCTCGCCGATTTTGGGTATTGGTGATCCACGGACAGATTCACGAATTGCTTTTGTCGGAGGCGTCCGTGGTTGCGAAGAATTAGAGAAACGTGCGGGTGACAAAGGTGTTGCTTTTTCCATGCACGCGACGAGTGCGAATGAACTACTCGCGGTTGCGGATGCAGATGAGATCATGCCACCAAAAAGCACATGGTTTGAGCCGAAGCTTCGTAGCGGTCTTTTTGTACACGAGTTCGAAAGAGTCGATGGCGCAAAGGCTTGATTGCAAAAAAAGCGGGCTGCCATGCTCCAGTCGGTGTAGGTTTTCGATGCGGCCAAAGTGTAAACCGCGGGCCTATGTGGTCACTCATGGTACCGCTCACGAGGAGCAAATAGGCCAACGGGAAGCCTGAGGGGCAGGAGTGCACGCTTTTGATTCAATTCAGGTGTTTACCCGATTCTCGGGCAGACACGCTTGGATAAGAATCAGTCTCTTATTATGTGATGAACGACCAAGAGCCCGAATTGAGCAGCAATGGCTAGGGGATCAAGCGTAAATAGGAACGTAATTCAAAGCTACTACGACTGGAGCCTAAAGTGCCAGAGAAACAATTTTCTGATCTTTCACGAAGGAAATTTCTTGCTCGCATAAGCGCAGGAGGAATGGCACTTGGTGCCGCAGGGTCAGCCATGAGCCCCTCTTTGCTTCGTGCAGATGATGCTCCTGTGGATGCCTCTGGAAAAGTGATTGCCGGATTTGAAACGAATCAGCCAGCGGCAGAATCAGACGGAATGTGGAAACCCTTCTCTGATCGAAAAATACGTGTTGGTATTGCAGGATACGGTCTATGCAAATTCGGTGCACAATTTGGCTTCCAGGATCATCCGAATGTTGAAGTTGCTGCTGTGACTGATCTGATTGCCGATCGCCGCGCGCAGTTGGCGAAGGCATGTCGCTGTGAGAAAGTGTATGAGTCCTGTGAAGCAATGCTCAATGATGACAGCATTGAAGCGGTTTATATCGCAACGGATGCGCCGAGCCATGCAGAACTGGCGATCGCCGCGCTGCAGCGCGGTAAGCACGTGGCATCTGCGGTGCCTGCAGTGTTCGGCTCTCTTGAAGATGCCGATAGGCTTTTCGAGGTCGTCAAGAAGACGGGTCGTCACTACATGATGTTTGAAACATCATGCTTCCATAAAAATCTCTACGCATGGCACCGTCGGTATGATGTAGGAGCCCTTGGGAAGATTGTCTATTCCGAGGGAGAATATTATCACTACTTCGGTAAGCCTTTAGGTGGATACAATCCGAAAACACGGACTGTTGATACAAACGGTTGGCGCAAGGGATTGCCTCCCCAATGGTACCCAACACATGCGACAGCATTTTATGTTGGCGTAACCGGACACTGTTTCACGGAGGTGTCTGCCCTTGGAACCCCAAGTGTTGTGCCCCATCTGCAGCCCGCGAACAATCAGTACAAAAACCCATTTGGATCAGAAGTTGGACTCTTTCGGACAGCTGAGGGAGGAATGTCGCGAATGGCTGTTTCGTGGGACATGCCATCTGCTCATGGAGAGCAAGGTAGAGTCTATGGTCAAAAGGATGGAAAAGTTCGAGTGGCAACGACACGGCCAGCACTCCCACCGGGCATGGCTGCTGGATCACATGGTGGCTCGCACGGTCACCTGACCAGTGAATTTGTAGACGCTATTTTGCGGGACAGAAAACCATGGATTGATGTCGCACAGGCGCTCAACATGACCGTTGCGGGAATTGTGGCGCACCAATCAGCGATTCGTGATGGCGAGACGCTTCGGGTTCCTCAGTATCATATGGAACAAAGCAGCAATTCGTGACCGGGTGACGCATAGGGTGTAATCCTGTGCATTGTTCATCCTCGTCCGGGTGAGTCGCTGGTGGTTTTGCTGATAATGCCTTTGCTGGATCAGGCGCCGTATTTGCCAAAACGACCGGCGTGAGCCATGGCCAGAAGCATGAGGTGCTTGGCTGGAAATTGCCCAAGACCACCGCTGAGGCAATTTCGTTCACCGAAAGCCGTTGCCCCGTCTGGACGACATGGGTCAGCAACCAGAAGAGTTGGTACAGGGTGCCAGGAATGACTTTTGAGCTTGCTCGGAGTGGAGTGATCCCCAGTCACGATGAGAACATCCGGCTTGAGTTCTTCAATACGAGGAATCATCTTGTCGAGTTCCTCGATCCGTTTCACTTTGTTTGCAAAGTTTCCGTCTTCGCCAGTTGAGTCGGTGTACTTGAAATGAAGGAAGAAAAAGTCGTAGTCATTCCAACAGGCTTTCAGTTCATCAACCTGTTCTCCGAGTGTCTGCGGTGTGCCCACAAGTTTCATACCGACAAGACTGGCAAGCCCCTTGTACATTGGGTAGACCGCAATTGCAGCCGCTCGTAGCCCGTAGAGTTCTTCATACGTCGGCAAGGCTGGCTTGGCAGCAAATCCTCGTAGTGTCAGACCGTTTGCTTTGGGCTCATCTTTGAGGATCTCACAGGCCTGCCGGACAAACTCTTTGGCGATTTCGGCAGTTTTCGCCGCTGCTGGATCAAGCGGCTGTGGGTCGAGAGGTGGTACGCCAGTAGCCTGAGGATCGGTATCAGCAACTCTGCCATCAAGACTACTTCCTCTGAATACTACAACGAAACGGTGTTCTTTGACCGGCTTCACAAAGACTTCGTAGCCGTCGATTGCAACAGCCTGAAGTTTTTCGACAACTTGAAAACTCTCTTCTGAAGGAATGCGACCAGCTCGTCGATCGCTGATGAGTCCGTTGCTATCGAGTGTGCAGAAATTACCACGAGCAGCGACGTCATGAGGGCCAAGTTCAAAGCCAATGCCAGTCGCCTCGAGTGCTCCTCGGCCGATCTTGAACTGAAGTGGATCGTAGCCAAAAAGGCCAAGGTGTCCGGGGCCTGAACCTGGCGTGATGCCAGGCAGCACTGGGATGCTCGAGCCGCTTGTGCCAACTCCAGCAAGCCTGTCGAGGTTTGGTGTCACAGCAGTCTCAAGCTCGGTCTTTCCACCCGGATCCAACGGCAGCCCGCCGAGCCCATCTGCAACGAGCATAATAATCTTGGAGCTATTCGTGCTTTTGAGTTCTTGGATCAGTTCGTGTTCAGTCACAACAGGGTCTCCAGAAGACGAGTAGAAAAACAGACAGGTGGATTCTCAGTTGTCGGTTTCAGGGCCGAGGTCTGCAAGGGGAGGGGCCTCACGTTCGTGCTGCCAGCGAAGCTTGAAGCCGAGATGGGTCAGATAACCAATCGGGCCTGACAGAAACGTAAGCGTTAAAGAGAGGCTGCGAAGCGGCCAGGGGATGCCGCACGCGACTGCCTCGCGGGCAACCACGGTTCCGACCACCATGTCGAAGGCGAGATAATGAGTCCAGGCCGCCGCGAATACAAAGTCATCGCTGAAAATAGTGCGGAGTCCGGAAAGTGTCATCACGTCATCCTGTGGAGGGCCAATTGTGGCGAATTTCCACGAAATAATGCCTAGGTAGATAGCGGCCAATACCCCAGGAACAAGTTGCTTGCATAGCGTGTCCCGGAGGAAATGATGTTTCGGAAACAAGATCAGGGGGATCCAGGCAAGGAGTGCAATTGTATTTGTTAATTGAAAGAGTTGCTGAGCCATACTCTTCTCCGGTAAGGTTTCGCATTCTCAATGCGATGGTTGGTATGCTTCGCTTCGACTGAAAGCCTAGCATGCTCAAGATTGAGCGTCATTGTTTCCATGTTTTCCTCTCATTCCTTCAAGAGCTATCCCGATTATGAGTGCTGTTCGATCCAAATCGTCTGATGATCCAATTTCCTATGATGCTGCTGCTGTGCTTGCTACTGGCGGAATTCACCAAGTAGATTTGGATGAGCTTGAGGGGCCGCTTTCTACTGCAAGGGAAGAAAGCCTGAGTGATCTCGAACGTTGGCGAGCAGATGGTGCTGGCGGAGAGTCACTCGATCCAGCGTTTCTTGATTTGCCGGAACGACTCTTGGCTGATTACGGAACAAGTCGTCCGGAGAGTGAACTGTTTGCAATACTGCAGACGGCACGGCGACTTCGAGAAGCCGTTGATCGTGTTGTCGTTCTCGGTATCGGCGGGTCCTATATGGGTACGCGTGCACTCTTTGAGTCATGCTGCCATCCTTTTCACAACGAACTTTCCCGTGGAGAGCGAGGTGGACGGCCTCGACTGTCGTTCGAAGGATTCAATATTGATAATGACTCTGCGCAGGGCCTTCTCGATGTACTGCGATCACACCCAAGCGGAGGCGACGGGGATGATCTTCTTGCTCAATGGGCGATGCTCGTAGTCAGCAAAAGTGGTGGCACTCTTGAGACTGCTGCAGCGACACGACTTTTTCTCAGTGCGCTTTCTGAATCACTTGGCAGTGACGCCAAGCGAGTAGCAGAGCGAGTTGTACCGGTAACCGGAGCAAGTGGAAAGCTGGCGAGCCTGGCAAAGACCCTCGGATGTCCTGATGTTTTTGGTATTCCTGATGGCGTTGGCGGCCGCTTCTCTGTCTTTACCGCGGTGGGTCTATTGCCAGCCTCACTTGTTGGGATCGACGTTGTGCGTTTGCTGGAGGGTGCTGCAGCAATGACGCGACGCTTTCGTGAGTCACCGGTTTCGGAAAACCCCGTGCTGCAATACGTTGCAGTGTCCCACTTGGCTGAGAAAAAAATGGGAGCAACGATTCGAGTTCTTTCGAGTTGGAGTAACCAGCTTGAGTCAGTCGGTCTCTGGTACGACCAGCTACTTTCTGAAAGTCTTGGGAAGGATGAAAAGGGGGCGACACCGCTTACTACAGTCACAACTCGAGATCTTCACTCACGGGGGCAGCAGCACCAAGATGGTCGCCGCGACAAGATTATTACGAATTTGTGTGTTGGCGAGTCTCGCCGTGATCACATTGGGCTGCCGCCGCTGAGCGGCTCTTCCGGGAACGAAGATCAGCTCGATGACCTTATTGGCACAACCTGGCCATCGATGCTTGCAGCTGCGACGGATGGTACGAATGAAGCATATGCCTCGGTAAAGCGTCCAACGGCCACGATTCACTTGCCCCAAATCGATGAATTTACAATTGGTCAACTTCTGCAGATGCTCATGCTCGCTACGGTTGTCGAGGGACGACTCGTTGGAACAAATCCTTACGGCCAGCCGGGCGTAGAGGCATATAAAAAATTCATGATGAAAAGGCTTCGCCCCGAAGGGTGATTGAAGTTCTATTGTCTGGCGTTCTTAGGTCTCAATGCTCGTAGGTGTGGGAAAACAAATGGCCATTACAATCACATGGACAGGACATTCAACGTTTCTTGTCGATACTGGAGCAGGGGTGCTTCTTATCGATCCATTTCTTGATGAATGTCCAACGTCCTCCATTCAGGCATCAGATGTTCATTGTGATGCAATTCTGATCACTCACGGCCACTTTGATCATGTTGCTGACACCGTATCGATTGCAAAAAGAACACAATGTCCAGTTCTGTGTGCCTTTGAAATAGCCGAGTGGTTGGCCAAGCAAGACATCGAGGGTGCCGTAGGCATGAATCTTGGTGGCACGACGAAGGTGCCAGGTGGTTCTGCCAAAATGGAAATGGCGCACCATTCATCCAGTCTTCCGGATGGTACATACGCCGGTCCCGCAGCGAGTTGGCTGCTCGATGTAGGAGGGAAGCGAATATTTGTAGCGGGTGATACATGCCTCTTTTCTGATATGGAACGTATCGGCAGACCGGACAGTCAAGGTAGGCGACTTGACTTGGCAATTCTCCCGATCGGTGACATGTTTACGATGGGACCAGCCGATTCGCTCGAAGCGATTCGTCTCTTAAGGCCAAAGTTGGTGATCCCTTGTCATTACGGTACATGGCCTCCTATTGAGCAGGATGTAGAGGCATGGGCGAGCTGCGTTCGTGATGGAGGGGTCGCCGAGCCGCAGGTGCCTGCACCCGGACAATCAGTAACCCTCAAGTAAGTCGAGGCTCAAGCTCTGGTTGTTGAGTATTGTTAGGCGGGCAAGTCACAGGAAACGGAAGAGTTTCAGTCGACCGATTCGCTCTCTGGCACCTGCACTTCGACCTTGCTGTCAACAACTCGCACTGGGAAAACATCAACCTTGAGAGCGGGATTATCACACCAAGCACCATCGCATGTCTGAAATCGCCATGCATGCCAAGGGCAGGTGACGACACCTTCAACGATAGGTCCGGAACCAAGTGAGGCGCCCATATGTGGGCAGAGATCGTCCATTGCATGGTAGGATTCACCATCGAAAAAGACCGCGATGAGTCGTCCGGCAACTTCGAACGTGCGGCCTTCACCAGCCGGTATTTCACCAGTAGAAAGAACTGGTGTGAATGGAATGTCAGGGGTGTTAGTTGTCATGTGTGCTCCTTCTTTATGATATCTGAATTGTCAGATCGATCATCTGTGTTTTCCGTCGTTTTTTATACGAGCAAACAACGTGCCCCAACCAATCAAACTCCTGGTGCTTGATGTAGACGGCACAGTTACAGATAGTCGGCACGAAGTCACAGCAGCAGCGAAGCAAGCTGTACAGAAGGCGCAAGCTGCAGGCATACGTGTGATGTTAGCGACCGGTCGTCGATATCGGGACGTCCTTCCTGTGGCTACTGAACTGGGGCTCATTGGGCCAGTCGTGACTGCTTCAGGGGCACTTGTGAAGATGCCGGTGCATCACGAAACGATTTTTCGCTCGGGTTTTCCGGAAACGACACTCTCACAAGTGCTCGAGTGTGTGGTCGGCCTTGGCCATGAGCCAGTTCTTTACACCGACAGTTTCAATGAAGGTTTTGACTTCTACTGTCGAACGCTTGTGGCACATAATAAGTATGGTGAGCTGACCGGATTTGGTGAATACCTCCAGAAAAACAAACAGCTGGCTCGGGTCGTGGCAACGCTCTGTGAATCTCCACCTGCAGATGCGTTTTCAGGATTTGTCATGGGAAACGTCCGTGAAATGGAGACGCTCGAGTTTACCCTGAATTCACGTTTCCCTGACATGTTGTCTGTCCATACGATACGCAGTCCTCGGTATCGTGATTGGCTTTGTGAGATTGCTCCTGCTGGCGTCGACAAGTGGTCGAGTGTTTCCCAACTTGCAGAATCATGGGAAATTCCAGCTGAAGCTATTTGCGCCGCGGGTGATGACCGAAATGACCTCCCAATGATTATTGGGGCAGGTCTTGGTGTGGCGATGGGTAATGCCCGCCAAGAAGTGCGGGACGCAGCAGATTATGTTGTTGGTTGTCATGAATCCGGTGGGCTTCTTGAATTAGTAGAGATTCTCACAAGCCGCTAGCGCCTATCTCTCGCATCTTGCCACGGCGAGCTGTTTTTGACGACTCGCCTTGTGAGAAAAAGGCGTGTTCTCTAGAGGTATGGTACGTGTCTCTTCTGTCATGCCATTCGGTTGAAACGCCGAATTTGCACATGGAAAATCTACATGGACCTCAAGATTCAGCGACCATCGCCAACCTGCAAAAAGTCCGGTTCTGAATTCAAGGCTGGAGATGTAATGTTTTCTGCGCTTGTTCGAGAGGAAGGAAAACTCCTTCGCTATGATTGGTCCCACGACGAGTGGGCAGGCGCTCCTGATGAAACACTTGCATGGTGGCGAAGCGTTGTGCCGGAGCAAGAAGACGGAGGAGTCTCTCTAGCTCCCATTGAAGCTCTTCTGGATACCTTGGAATCGCTTGCTGGTCAGCCTGAGGAAGCGTCACTTCGCTACCTGTTAGCCCTTCAACTTCTGCGTCGTAAGGTACTTCGATTTGCTGACAGCCCCGGTCAAGACGAGACGGAAAGTAGCGAGACATGTGATGGTGGAAATGAAGTTGTGTCGCTTGCATGCCGTCGAAGAGATTGTTCGTACGAGGTTGTGGCAGCTATGCCTGAAGCCGAAGAATATGCTGCACTCGAAGAGCGACTGGCTTCGCTCCTGTGGTCTGGAGGCGAGTCATGAGTTCTTCCAACCAGTTGCCGACTCGAACGTCTGTTCCATTAGTGCTTTTTGTGACTGCTGTTGTTCTTGTTGCAGGCAGTGGTGCAAGTTGCCCGAATGTAATCCGTGGTTATCAGGTTGGAATGATGCCGTTGCCTCGGACACTTCCGGCACAGCCAACCCGTGAGCAGATCATTGCGGCCATTGAGGATAATACGTCACGGGTGCGCAGTTATGCGGCCACTCAGGCAGTCCTCGTCGTGCCGGGGGTGCCACGGCTTTCTGCTCAGGTTGCCTGTGAGCCTCCGAGACGATTTCGGTTACGTGCCCAAACATCACTGACTGGAAATGAACTCGATATTGGCAGTAACGATGATCTATTTTGGCTCTGGATACGCCGGCATGAACCGCCGATTATGCTGTTTTGTCAGCATGATAAGTACGAACAATCCTCTGCTCGACAAGTATTACCAATTCGAGCAGACTAGATGCCGGAGTTGTTGGGGCTGGTTCGCTTCAGCCCTCAGCACCGACATGAAGGGCCATTTATGACTGCCGACGGTCGACTCGAAATTCGTAGCACGATTAATTCTTCAGACGAACAACTCGTCCGATCGATTATCCTCCACCCGATTACAGGGCTCGTTGAAGAACAGCACTTGTTTACGTCCGCTGGTAAGCGTTTGGCGAGTGTTCGTGCATCACGACATAGAGTGGACCCTGGGTCGGGTGCAGCGTTACCACGGCTTATTGATGTATCTTGGCCGGGATCTGGAGTGGAGTTTACTCTTGAGGTGACGAGTTTGGTGACAAATGTTCCGTCGACTGATCCGGGCCAACTCTGGCAGATGCCAGCGTACGATGGGTACGAGCCAATCGATTTAGCCGATCCATCAGTCGTCATCGCACCTGCTGTTGCTTCGCCGGGCCAATGAGCCTTATCGGCTCTCGTCTGGCATGCCGCTGTCATTATCCGTCACGTGATCATTCTGACGGATGGACTTACGAGCTTTGGATAAGCGAGGTCCGATTGAGTTGACTGGAATTCCGGTTGCGTGGGAAATCTCGCTGTAACTATGTCCCTCGAGGTCGTGCATACGAAGAAGCACCTGCTCTTCTGTTGAGAGCTGTTTCAGGTAATGTTCTATTTCGTCTTGTTGTGCAATTTGTTGTTGTGGAAGGGCAGTACGGTCTGCTTGTTCTGATAAAGAGGTGCTCGGGGAAAGAGTTTTTGGAAGCGTGCTTTGTTTGAGCATGGCTCGTACGGTAACCCGCCGAGCAATGACCGTGAGATAGGTTGTCAATGTTGAGCGGCCGGCAAAGAGTCTGAGAGAGGCTGCATTGCGATAAACCAGTTGGGCAAAGACCTCGGCTGTGATGTCGTCACAGTCGGCGGCTGTGATGTTCCAACCTCGTCTTTGCGCGGTCTTGGTGACGACGGCTCGAATAAGACGTCCAAACCGCCTGATAAATGTAGTCCAAGCCTGGACGTCACCAGTAAGACATTCCTTGATGAGTGCTTGATCAATAGGGGAGCAGTGAGACTGAGTCTCATTGCCCAAGTTTCTCGTGCTCTCAGTCACGGCGACGTCTCCGCAGAAATTTTGCAGTTTATGAACTATACCCCCTGTTTCTGCTAACAACCAAGTTGGGTGTGTGCCGAAGAGACGAATTCTTCCCCCCTGGAGACTCTTGTTGAAGTTCTGATTCCGGTCTATCCGATGGAGAATTCGTTGACAGGTGGCTCGGTGCTGCCTACGATGCCGCTGTTGAGACGTCCATCGATATCGATAAGTTTTGCCCATTCGGTACGGTTTGACTTCTTGGCTCATTTGGAATTTTGGAATACCGATGCGAGAAGTCGCACACGGGATGGTTTAAGGTCATTTTGATAAGGAGTTAGCCTGTTATGACGCATGTCGTTGCTGAACCCTGCTTCGCCTGCAAGTACACAGACTGTGTTGTCGTGTGCCCAGTCGAATGCTTTTATGAGGGCGACCAGATGCTTTACATTCATCCGGATGAATGCATCGACTGTGAGGCATGTGTTCCAGAGTGCCCGGTTGAAGCTATTTTCCACGAGGACAATTTGCCGGAAGAGTGGAAACCCTTTACCGAATTGAACGCTGAGATGTCGCCGCAACTGCCGGTGATTACAGAGAAGAAGGACCCACTCTGTTAACCGAGTCTTCCTGCAAACGCTACAATTCGTAAAGAACAAATAAATGGGGCCTCATGCTTCTCATAGCAGTGAGCCTCTATTCATTGTTGAAGATCCGCAAGCCAGTAAGCCTTGTCAACAAAACTTCTCCAACTCACATATTTTGGGTTATGTAGATTCATGGTAAGGAGTGGGCTGTATCTTGGCTTGCGAGGTTTTCGAATGAGAGTCATGCCGGCTTCTCGTGGAGTCCGTCCACCTTTACGCACATTACAGGCGACACAGGCACAAACGATATTGTCCCAGGTGGTTGGGCCACCCTTGCTCTTGGGGATCACGTGATCGAGCGACAGTTCGCTTGTTGGCTGGTTACGGGCACAGTACTGGCACCGGTTTGCGTCTCTGGCAAACACATTCTTACGATTAAATCGCATGTTTTCTCGTGGCAGTTGGTTGCAACGAGGCAGCCGAATGACGCGGGGGGCCTGGAGGTCATACCCAACACCTCGAATCCAGTCCTGATTGGGGGAGCTATCGAGTGCTTCGAGAGCAGAGAGTTCCCGCCATGATTCAATAGAGTGAGCTGAAAAATGGCCCTGATCAATATGCACAACTTCTGCAACATCGCGAAAAAGGAGTGCGAGGGCCCTGCGGACATTCGTGACATGAACAGCAACAAAAGAGCGATTTAACACAAGAACACTCATGGCTAGAGCTGTGTGTCGTTGAAACGGGAGGATTGTTGCGGTGCTCATCCTGGTGCCCTTTTTTACGTTGTGTGCCTGTTTGTGTTGCTAGCTACTTCTCCGTTTGACCGAACAAGAGTGTACTTACTCACTTAAACTGCTGCCAAATTAGGATTTCCACGCATTGTTGAATCAAGCTGGCAGAGCTAGAGATTCGGGAGATAAAAATGATGAAGGGTTTATGACTTGCCTTTCCTGTCGGATACCGTCACACTTCAAGGATAACGTCTTAAGGGATAGCGTCTTGGCTGGGTGAGGATGCACTGGTCAAAAAGCAGAAAGTCCCCGACACAGAGTTATATTTTTATTTATTATTTCGACAGACTCTGGAGGCAAATGTGCTTCACTATTCTTGTGACTTCTGTCAAAGGCCAATCGACCCTGCGGTCTGTATTCGCCACGTTGTGAAGATCAATGTATTTCCTGCTGTCGATTCCCAAAATGATGAGAGCTGTCCCCCCGGAAGTGAATCTCTCGGTGACGATCACCTCGATGACATGCACGATCTTCTTGAAAGACTCGAGGAACAGGATCTTGCCGCATTTCTTGACGATGGCACTCGTTCACTTCGATTTGATTTGTGTGATGCGTGTCGGCAGCGTTTCCTTCAAAATCCTTTAGGGATTCAGTCAAACAAGTCATTTACTTTTAGTGACAACTGACCCCATTTGAAGAAGCGATTCTTGCAATTTGCATGTCCTAAACGCAGCATCTCGTGTTGCGTGCGGTTGCCATAGATGTAGAGCCCTCTTTTTTGCACAGTCGCGGATGAGCCGCCGAGTACGGTCGTTGGGATTCATTTTTTAGCAGGAACTTTGTGTCACGCTTGCGGAACTTTGGCTGGTCAGTAGGTTTTGGATATTCAATGCCTCTGCAGGAGAAGTTTCATGACGACTACTACGCTTTCCATCGCTACCATTGCCGGAGACGGGACTGGCCCTGAAGTAACATCGGAGGCCATTAAAGTTCTCGATGGAGTTGCCCGTCTTGACGGATTTGAATTCACTGTCGAATCGCTTGATTGGGGCGGCGATCGGTATTTGCGAACCGGTGAAATAATCCCTGAGGGCGGCCTCGATCTGCTGCGATCGAAAGACGCTGTCTTTCTGGGGGCAATTGGTCATCCGGATGTTGCACCAGGTGTTCTTGAGAAAGGCCTGCTCCTTGAGTTGAGGTTCAAGTTGGATCAATACATCAATTTGCGACCCGTGAAACTTTTGCCTGGAGTCGAAACACCGCTTGCGGACCGTGGGCCTGACGACATCGACTTTGTGGTTGTGCGAGAAAATACCGAAGACCT
>JAUWWJ010000395.1 GCA_030616935.1 Planctomycetaceae bacterium | reverse complement strand
TGCCATAGCTCACGTCCTCATGTGTTGGCCGTGGCCCAAACTGCTTCCAGTAGGCTGTTTTGAACGGGTTCTCTGTGGGCCCATCAATGTCTTCATTGACGAGGTCTGGCTGAACGCTTTCCCACCATTGCTCATAGGTAGCAGCTAGGCGTCGAACAACATCGTGATGCTCTGAAGCAATATTGTGTTCTTCACTTGGGTCAGAATCGATGTCATAGAGTTCCCACGCGTCTGGTTTGTTTTTTGAATTAACCAGACTCCATCTGCCTTCTCGGATACGACAGTTTTTATAGGCATTCTCGGCAGCCTCACCACGTTTCCACCGCCCCTGATGAGTAACCAACGGGCGGTCTGGCCACTCAGCGTTTTGATTCAGAAGTAATGGAACAAGACTTCGGCCTTCAATTTTTGTATCAACGGCTTCGGGCACCTTGACACCGGCAAGCTCGCAGAGTGTCGGCAGCACATCGATATGTGCTGTGACCTGTGGAACATTGACGCCTTCTGGCAGGACTCCCTTCCATTTCCAAAACGCTGGAACGCGTGTCCCACCCCGATATGGAGAGCCTTTCGATCCATGCATTTCGGCATTGTAGAAACTACTACCCGCTGCTGATCCATTGTCTGTCGAAAAAACAATGAGTGTATTGTCTGCAAGCCCGAGTGAATCAATCGTACGAAGCAACCGCCCCATATTGGTATCGATGTTTTCAACCATTGCATAAAACGGCGCGACACGATCAATCTGTTTTGCGTTTTTCAATCCAGCTTCCTGCAGCGCCGTGCGATACTGACCGTCACCAGATGCAGGAGGAATAAGTGGTCCGTGTGGGGCGTTCGTCGATAGGTAGCAGAAAAAAGGCGTATCTTTTTCCTTGCACTTTGTAATCCACGTTTCAGCTTCACGAAAAAAGATATCGGTACAGTACCCACGGGTCTGGACGAATCTGCCGTCACTTCGAATCATTGGATTAAAATATTTGTTCCCAGGTGCATCGCCACAACTGCCGGGAAAACTCTGCCCGATACCTCCGCCACCGTGAATGAACACTCGGTCAAAACCACGACTACCTGGCTGGTATGGATCTTCATCACCAAGATGCCACTTGCCAAAAATCCCTGTCGTGTATCCAGCCGTTTTCAAGAGTTCTGGAAGTGTTGTTTGTGAAAGTGCCATCCGTTCTCGTTCATGAATCGTATGCGTAACGCCCGAACGAAATTCATGTTGACCAGTCATAAGTGATGCTCGAGTTGGAGCACACGTCGGACTGACATGGTATTCCGTCAAACACACACTCTGTTTTCGCATGCGGTCAAGAAACGGTGTTTTCAATACCGGATTGCCATGGCTGGCAATATCACCGTATCCCTGATCATCTGTCATGACGTAGATGATATTTGGGCGTCGTCCCGAGAGTGTTGGTGCGTGTGACACCAGTCGAACTGGTATTGTCTTTTGCTTTCTTGCAGCTTTTGATGGGTTGGCCTTTGAATCATTTTCTTTCGATAGCTGTCCTGCTGGTCTCGCTTCTTTTCCGGGTCGCTTGTTCAGGCTGTCACCAAGCTCCTCTCTGGCTTTTTCGGCAATGGCCTGCAGTTGTTTGACAACCTTGGGATGCTGTTTGGCAACATCCTTTGTCTCATTTGGATCAGTTGAAAGATCAAAGAGTTCCTCACCGATTTTATGCTGGGCATATCTTCCAGGTTTGCCGTCCTGACCCAGCTTCTGCCCTTGCATTGTTCTGTAGCCATGTGGAAAGAAGAGTTTCCAGTCTCCCTTTCGGACTGCTTGAAGCTCATTTTTTTTGTAATAAAAATGATAGGTGTCAGGCGCATCAGCAGCTCGTGTTCCACCACAAAAAAGATTGAGGTGATCATGCCCGTCAATCTTTTTCCCACGCAGGATGCAATAACCCTCAGCATCCGTGTTCAACGGTCGGCCCGTGAGATGGGCAATTGATGGCAACAGATCTATCGTCATCAGTGATTCATCACTGACTGTCCCTGCCGGGATAACCCCAGGAAGCCGAGCAACGCACGGCACACGAACTCCACCTTCAAATGTTGTTCCCTTCCCTTCCCGGAAAGAACCGGCCGAGCCAGCATGGTTGCCATAGGAAAGCCACGGACCATTGTCACTCGTAAAAAGTACAAGGGTGTCATCAAGGTGTCCGGTCTTCTCAAGTGTGGTGAGAACCGATCCGACAGAAGCATCAATCTCTGCCACAACGTCACCATACAGACCACCAGCCGCTTTCCCTTGAAAACTCTTGCTGGCGAAAAGTGGTACGTGTGGCATCGAATGCGCGAGATAGAGAAAGAATGGGCGGCCATCTTTTTGCGTGCCGGCACGTTTGAGAAAATCGACAGCCCGTTGAGCATATCGCTTGGTCAGTGTTGTCTGGTCTTCTGGACTGACCTCCTTATCAATGACTTTTTCATTTTCAAATAGTGGGAGGGGTGGATATGTACCTGGCTTTGCACTTGGATGGTATGGCCACATATCGTTGGAATATGGCAATCCAAAATATTCATCAAAGCCATGTCGTGTGGGAAGAAACTGACGATGATGGCCAAGGTGCCACTTGCCGACCATGCCTGTCCGATATCCTCGAGATCGCAACAACTCGGCCAGCGTTGTCTCCTCAGTCGAAAGACCATGTGTCACTCTCGGACTTAATGCGCCATGAATCCCGATACGATTGGGATAGCAACCGGTGAGTAGTGCTGCTCGGGATGCCGAACAAACAGGTTGGGCAACATG
>JAUWWJ010000213.1 GCA_030616935.1 Planctomycetaceae bacterium | reverse complement strand
CGCTGCTTGTTGATGGGTTTCAGGCTGAAGCCTACGGATTAACAGATCAGCCCGTAACCTCGTTCTCTGAACTCGCAGAACGCTATGGGCTCGGTGACGACATAACACGTATCGAACCTGGGTGGGCTGACCGGTTGCTTGATGCACTTGCGAGTCCTGGACTGGCCTGGCTTCTACTACTCATTGGGGGCGTTGGGCTTTACATTGAAGTACAGACACCTGGGCTTGGGTTTGGTGGATTTATCGCCATGGTGGCATTCATCATTTATTTTTGGAGCCAATATCTCAATGGAACCAGCGGCTGGTTGGAAGTAATGCTTTTTCTGGCTGGAGTCATCTGTCTCGCTGCTGAAATTTTTGTTGTGCCGGGAATAGGTGTTCTTGGTTTGGGTGGTGGGCTTCTTATCGTCGCCTCATTGGTGTTGGCTAGCCAGTCTTTTGTGCTTCCAGCAAACAGTTATCAGGTTCAACAACTACAGGTTTCACTGCTAGGTATTCTTGGTGCAGGGGTTGGCGTTGTTGCGTTTGGTGTTGTTGTTCGACGCTGGCTTCCCTCGACACCAGTCCTGCGACATGTTCTCCTTGTACCGCCGGAACCTGATGCTAAGACTGAAGGGGTTACATTTGAACATCTAATTGGAAAAACGGGTGTCACTGTGACGCGTTTGGCTCCGGCTGGAAAAGCTGAAATCGAAAATCATGTACACGATGTCTATGCGGATGACATGCTGATTGAATCAGGAACGGCAGTGTACGTTACTGCGGTACGTTCCGGTCGTATCATGGTTGTTCCGTATTCGCAGGAGACAATATGAGTCCGCTATTCTGGATTACTGGGTTGCTCTTGGTTGGCCTCTTCGTGATGGTCCTTGAGGTCTTTATTCCATCCGGTGGTCTCCTTGGATTTGTCAGTATCGCAGCGATTGTGGCAGCGATTGCGACGGCGTTTGTTGACCAGGGCATTGGCTCTGGATTTCTCGTGCTCGCCATCACTGCAGTCGCAGTTCCTGCAACGCTTGCTGTTGCTTTTCATCTTTTTCCATCAACGCCACTCGGTCGGCGAATCATGCCGTCCCCTCCAGAGCCACACGAGTTGGTTCCGGGTAGAGAAGAGAGAGAACGGTTGAGCCAATTTGTTGGAAGGCAGGGTCGAGTCACAACGGATCTTTTACCATGGGGGCAAGTGGAAATTTCTCAAGAAAAAATCGAGGCTGTGAGTCGAGCAGGTCCGATTGCCAGTGGAACCGTAATTGAGGTAGTGGGTGCAGAAGGCAGGGCGGTTGTTGTCCGAACGATTGAAACCAAGCCAGAACTTCGGGCGTTCCCCGAGCCTTCTGAGGACGGCCAAATAACCAGTTCACCGCAAGAAAAAAGGGATGAAAGTCCGATTCCAAGCGCGAAAACGTTCGAAGAATTCAAATTTGATGATTATGAGAAGCCGTCGGGCGCTTGACTCAGTGGTTCAGTCGAAACAGGCTTGAAGATATTAGGTTGCCCGAAAAATGTGGGGCGACATACCACGGAAAATATCACGGAGTTTTTCATGTCGGGTGTGCCTGGTCTCATCGTTCTGGTTGTCGGCGTTGTTCTTCTACTCATCGTTTTCGGCTTCCTTGCTCGCTACCTTCGTTTGTGGCTGCAATCGTACGCTTCAAGTGCTGGGATTGGTTTATTTGATCTTGTCGCAATGAGCTTTAAGAAGGTTAATCCAACAGTCATTGTTCGTAGTAAAATCATGGCTGTCCAAGCAGGCCTCGGAGATGAAAGCGGAATAACGCTGCAAGCTCTCGAAGCGCACTATCTTGCTGGCGGACGAGTACCTTTGATTGTGCAGGCGCTTATTGCTGCCTCGAAGGCCAATATCAGTGAACTTGATTTTAAGTTGGCAACTGCTATCGATCTTGCTGGCCGAAACGTTCGTGAGGCAGTGCAAACAAGCGTCTATCCCAAAGTGATCGACTGCCCAGGAACAAAGAGTGGACGAAAAACACTCGATGCCATTGCAAAAGATGGAATTCAGCTCAAGGTCCGAGCACGAGTGACTGTGCGAACCAACCTGAATCAATTAATTGGTGGAGCAACAGAAGATACGATTATTGCCCGTGTGGGAGAAGGTATTGTTTCAGCTATTGGTTCATCTGAAACCCACAGTGATGTTCTTGAAAATCCTGATGTCATTTCAAAAACAGTACTGACGCGTCGACTCGACTCAAATACGGCTTTTGAAATTGTTTCTATTGATATTGCTGATATCGATGTAGGAGTGAATGTCGGTGCTCGTCTTCAGGCAGACCAGGCCGAAGCTGATACTCGCGTCGCTCGAGCCAAAGCCGAAGGTCGCCGCGCAATGGCAGTTGCGCGTGAGCAAGAAATGATTGCTGGTGTTGAAGAAAGCCGGGCAGCACTTGTCGAAGCTGAGGAAGAAGTTCCTAAAGCAACATCAGATGCGTTGGCTACGGGCAAACTTGGGATTTTGGATTACTACAAACTGAAGAATTTACAGGCTGATACTGAGATGAGACGGTCGATTGCGGCAACGCCTTCGCCGATTGCATCGCCCGCCTAATTCGCGTGACACATCAATCGAGTGATCTCGTGTGATTCTCATGGAGTAGAAAAGGAGAGAGCATATGTTTGCTAACGTACAGTTCGATCCACTTTTTGCAGCTGGCTTTGACTGGCTGGAAGCCGTCTTGCCACTGCTTTTCGTTTTCATCTGGGTTATTTCTCAGGTGTTTGCGTTCTTTCGTCGGGTAGGTGGTCGTGAGCAAGCCATTGTTGACAACGATGAAAAAGAAATAGACCCTGAGATGTTTCTTGAGGAACGTTTCGGAGAAAGGCAATGCAGAGGTTGCGGGGCATCATTTGTAGCACCCGTTCTGGCAATTATTGATTGTCCTGAGTGTGGTCGTTTAACACCACCTGAGATTGAGGGAAATGAGATTCCAGAACAGAACGAAGTACTTGATCCAGTAGAAGCAGAAATCAGTGCTTTTCTGAATCGATACATACAAACAAAGCAACCATCACCAGTTCCTGCTGAAGGTATTGAAGACAAGACTGTCGCACTGCCGATATCCGACGAGGTTAGTCGATCAAATCAAGCGGCTTCCCGGACGCTTGTTCAACAGGAAAAGCAAACGCAGTCTCCACCTCAGGAAGATGGCGAAATAACTCGCCATATCCACGAGGTATTCGATCAAGGACTCAACCATCTTCCAGACGGAGTCGTTGAGAGTCCATGGGCCGATCTTCAAGACAATACGAAAAGCATGGTGGACACGAGCGGGCAGGCACAAAAAGAAGAAGCCCCCGATTTCAGACTTGCTTCAATGCTGAAAGACCCTGCCACCAGAAAGCAATTGTTTATTCTGAAGGAAGTTCTTGATCGCCCAAAAGATCTTTGGGAGTAACACACGTTGTTTGTGATGTGGTCATGATTCCTTTCAATCAGACAAATTTTTTTGAGGGCACTGTCATGGCGATGACAGCACAGCATGCTGTCATACCAGTATTGTTGCGGTAGCTTTCCGAGTCCCGGCTAAACCACCCAAGCACCCCCTCTTGAGAGGGTGTCCTTGTGCTGCTACCCGCGCCTTCATCGAGCCTGAGTCAAATTGAAAATTCGTCACTTGAGCGCTCGGTCTGCCTGGACTACAAGAAATGTAGTAGTGGCGTTTTGTGCCGCCTACTATGTAGCGCGTAGACGAGGGTAGCCCAAGCCTCGTCTACGCGTTTTTTACGTTCTACAGCGGATTTTTCGGCAGATCCTCATTCATTGTTTTGGCGTTGCGAATAACGGACAAGAGTGCCATCCTCCCTCCGATGTTTGTCACCCCGTTTTTTAAACTCCAGTCCTTCCGGAGTTGTTGGTGCAGAAAACGCATTGTCTTTTTGGCGATGGGCTTAGGGTGCGCACTTTTTTCTCAAGTCGTTTTTGCAAAAGATCAACTTGCAACGGGCCAACAGTTTCCCAGGCGGGTTCAAGTCGTCTCATCTCACACCTATCTGCGTGCAGGCCCCGGAGATGATTTCTATCCAACTGCACGGCTGATTCATGGCGATACACTCGAAATTTGGAGCGTGAGTGAATCTGGGTACGGTGCCGTCCGACCACTCGCGGGTAGTTTTAGTTGGTTACGCGCAGCTGATGTTGATCGAAAGATCGAAGAAGATTCTGAGGTCGGTGTTGTTATTACCGATGGTGCTGTCTCACGAATCGGCTCACAAATTAATGATCTCCGGCATGTTGCACAGGTCCGTTTAGAAGCCGGCGAACGGGTACGAGTGCTCAATGAAGTTCGAATACAAGAAGGAAGGCATGAAGGACTGTGGCTTCAGGTGGCACCGCCAGCAGGTGAGTTTCGTTGGGCACGTTTAGATGATCTTGATTTACCTATTGGCTTGGCCCCACAAACGTCAAGTATTGCAACGGATAACAAAACCTCTT
>JAUWWJ010000042.1 GCA_030616935.1 Planctomycetaceae bacterium | reverse complement strand
TTTTTCACGAATTGAATGAAGTGATTGCCGAGTTGCTGATATCATGCGTGACTCCCTAGGGACCAAAATTCTTTTTATAGGTAGAGATGAAACCGCAAACGAGGGAAAAAAACAACTGATTAATTTATGCCAGCCAAAGATCAGCGCTGATTCCAGCGAGGAGAACGAGGCCAATGACCGCGTTTACCGTAAAAAAAGCTTGATTTACACGCGAAAGGTCTCGTGAACTCACCAGGAGGTGTTCAACGATAAGCAGTACGGCGATCCCGCATACGGTCCATGTGGTGTAGCTACCAACAAGAGGGGTCGTTTGTGGCAGTGCCAAGAGAGACGCAACCGCGAAAAAGTGAAAAAGACCTGAAATATAGAGAGCCCCTTTGATTCCAAACCGAGAGGGCAGGCTTTGCAGGTTTTCGTTGGTGTCGAACGCCGCATCTCGACACGCGTAAATCGTGTCAAAGCCTGCAACCCACGCAGTAACGGCTATGGCCAGAACGAATGCAGGGACGATATCTGAAGGATTATCAAGTACTGCAGAACCACGCACCGCGATCCAAGCGGCTAGTGGAGTCAGCCCAAGTGCCGCACCGAGCCACACGTGTGCAAATGGAGTGAAACGCTTTGTATAGCTGTACCCCAAGAGCCATGCTAACACCGGCAAGGAGAGAGCGACTGGCAGCCAGTTTGGAAGAAATAGCAAGGTTGATGCTACAAATAGCACTGAAGACAAATAGACCAATTTTTGAACGTCACTCACGGAAAGGAGACCTTTCGGCAGGTGGCGATTCGCAGTACGGGGGTTGCGGGCGTCTATTTCCCTATCCACAAGTCGATTAAACGCCATAGCCGCTGTACGAGCGGTAGCCATGCAGACAACGATACCGACAGCAAGTTTCAGCCAGTGCAATGATGAGAGGTGTGGGTTGTCGGCTAGATCAAGATGGCCTGCGATCATTCCAGACATAATTGCAAAAGGCATCGCAAAAATGGTATGAGAGAATCGAACAAGCTCAAGGTATGTGCGAAGTGTCGCCGCCATAGATTTCAATGTCCCCAGCGGCCAACAAGTTCATTCGTAATGTTCAGTTGGTCGCAAATACGGGACACAACAAAATCGACAAGATCATCAATGGTTTCCGGGTTGTGGTAAAAGCCTGGTGAAGCAGGCAGAACAACGGCTCCGGCTTCGTGAATGGCCTGCATGTTTTTTAGTTGTGGGAGCGAAAGAGGGCTCTCGCGTGGCACAACAACAAGTTTTCGCCGTTCCTTCAAATGTACTTCAGCGGCTCTGTGAATAAGATTGTCACCCATTGCATGAGTAACAGCGGAGAGCGTGCTCCCGCTACATGGACAAATGACCATTGCGCTTGTCAGGAATGAACCGCTCGCAATTGGTGCCATAAGGTTTTTGTAGTGATGGTACGTGAGGCGACCAGACAAGGGCGTCGCGGTTCCGAGAAATTGGTCAACGGAAAAGTTATCAAGATCGAGTGACTCGCTGAGTTCTTGCTCGAACACTGCTTTACCAGAAGGGCTCACTGAGAGGTGGACGTCGCAGTTTGTATCGAGAAGCACGTGCAGGAGCCGGCGTGAATAAATCGCTCCTGAGGCACCTGTGACTCCTAGAACGATGGGGTGGTGAGAAGAAGTGCTCATTCGTCAGTAATCTCGTTTTGTTCAGAACGTTCAGTTTTTGTTGCAATTGAAAGCGTAGCTATTCCAAGGGTGAGAGGAAACTGATCAACACGGGCAAAGCCAGCTTTTTTTATGAGGGTAGCAAGAGCTTCACCAGACGGAAACTCTTCGACACTCTGGTTCAGGTAGGTGTAGGCGTCGGAGTGGTTGTGAGCAATGGTGTTTCCAATCCTCGGTAGGACATTTCTGAAATACCATAAATAGCTTTTTCGGATGACCCAATTTTTTGGCAATGAGAATTCAAGGATCGCTAGGCGTCAACCTGGCTTGCACACGCGAGCCATCTCAGCGAGGCCTCGATCCGTTTCAGCAATGTTACGTAATCCAAAAGCAACGGTCACAAGATCGAATGATGAATCCGGGAATGGTAGGTCCATAGCATCGGCTTCAATCCATTCGACTGGTACATTGCGTGCTGCAGACTTTTCGATCCCACGGTCGAGCATTGGTTTGCAAAAATCACTACCAACCACACGGACCTGTGACGCTGCTCTTGCTGCGTACGTAAGTGCCAAATCACCAGTTCCAGTGCACACATCTAAAATTGAGCCTTCAGGAGGCGGGGGCGCACGTTTGACAGTGATTCTTCTCCACCACATATCGATCCCACCTGATATCATTCGATTGACAAAGTCGTACAGCGGGGCGATTTCGGCATACATGCCTTGGACTTTGCTCCCACTCTTATCAACATTTTGGATTGCTTCGGTCGTGATAGCATCATCTCCGCAGGTAAGATGTTCAAACTGTATTCGGCAGGCTCGAAGCCACTTTGGTGTAATCAAATGATATGAATAGCAAAGTATTCAACTCAGGTAGTACGCTTCATTGGTATACCCATTGCCTTCCAGATGATATGCCCCGAGAGTCTGTAGCGGGAGGCATCGCGATTATTGTCGATGTTCTGAGGGCCTCCACAACGATTGTGACAGCTCTCGAAGCGGGAGCGGCCTTCGTAAAGCCGGTAGTCGAAGTCGAAGAGGCTCGTCGCCTGAGGAGCAGTTCTAGTGGGTCATGGCTCCTTGGTGGAGAGCGAGGGGGTGTTTTGATTCCCGGGTTTGATCTTGGGAATTCACCGGCTGAATATTGCCGTTCTGTTGTTGATGGCCGTGGCATTGTTATGACAACAACAAATGGGACACTTGCGATTGAGCGATGCTTGGCAGCCGAGATAGTTCTTGTAGGAAGTTTTTTGAACCGACGTGCTGTCGCGAAGAAGGCTGTTCTTCTTGCATCCAATCGAGGTGTTAATGCGATTCATCTCGTATGTGCTGGGACGAATGGTCATGAAACAGAAGAAGATTTTCTTGGTGCTGGATCTATCATTCATGCAGGTGTTTCAGAATCAAACAGGAATCATCTGCTTGATTCTGAAAGTGAGAAGGCGTCAGCGGAATTTTGTCGGGTAGTGAATGGTTCGAGTGATGCTCAGAGTCAACTTGTAGAGAGTTTTCATCAGTCACTCGGCGGAAGGAATCTAATAGATCTTGGAATGGAGTCAGATCTTATTCTGGCAGCAGCTATGGACCAATGTCGCCTCGTGCCTTGTCTGTGCCTGAAGACTGGTCGCCTCGTGTCATTTGATGCCCTGCAGTGCGTCAGGAAATAAGCGACACTGGGACCTTGAGTTTCTCGGTAGACCCGCCTTTGGTTTGATCACTACACTCTTGTCTGAATATCAGAGTCGCTTGTTTGTCCTTTTTACGAAGAAGTCTTCAATACCCTATGTCAAAGCCTGTTGACCAATCACGGATGGATCGAATTGTTTCACTTGCGAAGCGACGTGGCTTCATATTTCAGTCAAGTGAGATCTACGGTGGATTGAATGGATTCTGGGATTATGGGCCGCTTGGCGTGGCGCTAAAGCGGAATCTCAAGGAGTGTTGGTGGCAGGACATGGTTGCCGGTCATGATGAGTTAATGACCCTCGCAGGGGCCCCTTCTTCGTATGAGATGACAGGGCTCGACTGTACGATCATCATGCATCCTCAGGTTTGGAAGTGCTCCGGCCATTTTGATTTATTTCATGATTGGATGGTTGACTGCCGTGAGTCCAAGCGACGCTTTCGCTACGATCATCTTCACGGTAGATGGGCTACATACCGTAATGCAAAAGCTTTTATCACGACGGATGTGTCTGGGGATGATGCAGAGACTGATCTCATCGGGAAAGCACAAAAGTTTTTTAAGTTGCGCGCGAAGCAGGTAGGAGACATTGAATGGTCTGGGGAATTGGTAGCCTTGGCCGGAACGTCTCCCGATGGTTCGATACCTCTCTGTGAGGCAGTTGCTCCTGACGCCAGCGAGAAAGGAACGCTCACCGAACCGCGCGAGTTCAATCTCATGTTTGAAACTCGTATTGGAGCGATTGCTGGTGATGCTGACGACCGTGCGTTTCTGCGGCCGGAAACGGCTCAAGGTATATTCCTGAACTTCAAGAATGTGCTTGATACCTCCCGAGTGCGCGTGCCCTTTGGGATTGGCCAAATTGGCAAGAGTTTTCGCAACGAGATTACCCCGAGGAATTTCACGTTTCGTTCGCGCGAATTTGAACAGATGGAAATTGAGTTTTTCTGCCGACCAGATGATTCTCGGAAGTGGTATCAGTTCTGGAGAGATCGCCGGTGGAAGTGGTACCTGAACCTGGGGCTTACAGAAGGCCGCCTGCAGTTGCGGGAGCATCACGAGGCTGAGTTAGCGCACTATTCATGCGGAACGGCTGATATTGAGTATGCCTTCCCATTCCTTGCTGACGGCGAATACGGAGAGCTTGAAGGCATTGCGCATCGGGGAGACTTTGATCTTCGTAGTCACATGGAGGGCAAGCTTGTTCGCGAAGATGGAGAACTGGTTCTGGAAACCGATTCAAACGGAAAACCGAAGCATCGAGGAAGCGGCCGTGACCTTTCCTACTTTGATGATGTGACTCGGGAGCGTTTTGTGCCGCATGTCATTGAGCCATCAGCAGGTGCAGATCGAGCAGTACTTGCCTTTCTCTGCGATGCCTACCATGAAGACAATGTGCCTGATGAAAAAGGAAATCCGCGGGAGCGAACAGTGCTTAAATTACATCCACGGCTTGCCCCGCTGAAAGCGGCGATTCTTCCTTTAGTGAAGAAAGATGGTATGCCAGAGGTGGCAGCTGATTTGTACAAGAAGATTAAGAAACGGATGCCTTGCATGTACGATGCAAAAGGATCAGTAGGCCGCCGCTATGCTCGGCAAGACGAGGCTGGCACGCCGTGGTGCATTACGGTTGATGGGCAGACAATGAAGGATCAGACGGTTACGCTTCGTGATCGAGACTCCCTCAACCAAGAGCGTGTGCCGATTGAAGAATGTGCCGAACTCTTGACGGAACGCCTTCTGTGAAGCCTGCCATTTCTACCGTCTGTTCACTCAATGCACCGCTGGAGACAATTCTGGAGGAGTATTCAGCAGGGCAGTGCCGTTCAATCGAAGTCTGGTTGGGGCACGCCGAACAGTATCTCGATGGAAAGCCTACTGAGGCGCTCCGTGAACTTTTTCTTCATCATGGTTGCGATCCCGTCGCAGCTACTTTTCAGGGTGGGTTATTAACGAGTCAGGGCGCTGCGCGTCGGGAGCACTGGGCCCACTTTGAGAAACGTCTCGCTTTCTGCTCAGCAGTGTCCATACCCACATTGATTCTTGCCGGAGATGTCCATGGGCCACTCGGGCCTGAAGATTTAGGGCGACTGTCGGCAAGCCTTGTTGAATCTGCAAAGCGAGCGGCCGACGCTGGTGTGAGACTTGCTCTGGAATTCGATGCTCGAGCTAGTTTTCCTAATAATTTACAGTCCGCGATCGCACTTGTTGAAGATGTCGGGCTGCCGTCGTTGGGAATTTGTCTCGACTGGTTTCACTTTTCCGTGGGGCCAAGCAAACTTATTGATTTGCACCTTCTCACGCCGGAGATGGTCGCTCTCGTTCAGTTATCTGATGTTGCGGATGTCCCAAGAGAGATGGCAAGTGATGCGGATAGAATCCTGCCAGCGGAGGGAAATTCACCACCGCAGCAATTAATCGCACATCTCGAGGCGATGCAGTATGACGGTCCAATTTCCATTGAACTTCAAAACCCTCAGTTGTGGCAGGTTCCTCCTCGCCAGTTCGGTGAAATTGCAATCACTGCTCTGCGGAAGCTGCTTGGTCAAGCGGAGATGGCGGAGGCAGATGACCATCGAGTCGAATAATTTTCTTAGGCTCCACGTGTTCTGTCAAATTGTTTGAATGTGCTTCGATTGTGTCGATTGGTCGAAGTTGATCATCATCAAAATCGGTAGGTAGAAGGCTGAAATGTCTCGCTGATGTGAGAGTCTCAATCATTTCCAGGCAGTAGCCTTGATGAGTTACCCAAAGTGCTGGATCAAATTTCTGCAGGTCGATTGATACCGAGTACGTTCGTAAAGTTTTTGAGCGTTTCAGTACATACTGCGGGAAAAATGAGAGAGAGAGCTCTCGAAGAGTTCGATAAATTGGGTCCCGGTATCGCAAAAAGGGGCTGTTGCTTTTTGAAATTGCTCCCCAATACTGCCCTCGACGAAACAGGGCGACAACATGATCAACGTCAGCATCAGATGCTCCCATATCCATAAGAAGGGGCTGTTGGCCTGCCATCCAGAGGGCACATGCCCCCACGAACGCGCCTTCAACACAATGGGCTTGTCGGAGCCTCAGTACTTCAGAAACGGACCGAGCCGTGTCTCCGTCCGGTTCGGAATTCCACGGTATCTTATTTACAAAATCCTGAATGAGTTCCGGGGTGTGCAATTCGGCTAGGGTACGTGCGGCCTCTTTCGAGAGGCCGAGTTTCTCGCCAACTTTCACCGCCTTCTGCATTGCGCACGCTTCCAGATCGTTTCACGGGTCTTGGAAAATCCTGTCTGAGCCATAAAAATAGCGAATCCGACAATTTTCGTCCAAATTCAACCACCAGGTGTTTTTCTGCTTGAGAACACGTTCTGGGTCGCCGTAACGAGAACAGAGGGTATCCTCGTGGTAGGTAAATTATGTGTGCGGTACGGTTTACCATGGATGTTTTAGATTCGACGGAGTAGATAACGCGTGTCAATTGAGAAAAGATCAAAAAATACAGGTGATATCCGTCGCATCAATCTCCATGTTCCGGGTGGTCGAGATGAACTGGAATCTCTTCGCCAGACATTAGTTTCTCAGGGGGATCTCGTTTCGCCTGCGGGAAGACAGCGAACAATCGATGTCTTTGGCGAGCCGCTTTCACCAAGACAAGTCGTTGAGAAAATCTGCGAAGATGTAAAGCGAGAAGGGCTGTCGGCTGTACTCGATTACACCAAGCGTATTGATCATGCGAATGTCACAGAAGAGACGTTCCGGGTTCCACTTCAAACTCTTGAAAAAGCCCACCAGAGCGTTGCGCCAGAATTTCTCGCTGCGATAAGAAGAGTTCGCCAGCGAGTTAAAAATTTCCAAGAGAAAATTCTACCCTCTGATGTATGTGTTCAATTGGATGGTGGGGGGAGCCTGCGGCAGCGTTACCTTCCACTTGATCGTGTTGGTGTATGTGTGCCTGGTGGTGCGGCAGCCTATCCTTCAACACTTCTCATGACTGTGGTGCCGGCTCAGGTAGCAGGTGTTCCTGAAATTGTTGTTGTCGCTCCACCAACAAAGTTTGGCTCAGAAAATGAGCATGTGCTTGCAACGTGCCACGAATTGGGTGTGTCTACGGTCCTTCGGGTAGGTGGAGCTCAGGCGGTTGCTGCAATGGCCTATGGTGTTGAGAATCTTAAACGAGTTGACATCGTCGTTGGTCCAGGCAATCTGTTTGTTGCTTTGGCGAAAGAATTTGTTTATGGAGATGTCGCCATTGATTCAATTGCTGGCCCTAGTGAAATAGTTGTTGTTGCCGATGAGAACGGAAACGCTGAGACAATCTCTGCTGATATGCTGGCTCAAGCGGAGCATTCACCCGGATCAGCCATTCTGCTGACGGCAAGTAAGTCACTTGCAGATGCAGTCTCGTCAGTGCTCTCAAGAAGGTTGAAAAATCTTGAACGGGCAGAGTTGACTCGAGACAGCCTTGAGCGATTTGGGGCCATTGTTATTACTCGAAATAATGAAGAATCAGCAGAGCTTGCTGATGAGCTTGCTGCCGAGCACCTCTCGATTGATACGCGGGATCCTGAGGCGACACTCAAAACCATTCGGCACGCTGGTGCGGCATTCCTTGGTCCTTTTAGTCCGGTTGCTGCAGGTGACTATGCGGCAGGGCCGTCTCATGTCCTTCCTACAGGCGGTACAGCAAGATTTGCTGCGGGTTTATCGGCAAATCATTTTCTCCGGAGTGGGAGTGTTATTGCTTTGTCAGAAGCTGATCTGGCCGAAATGGCCGATGATATTCAGCTCCTTGCCGAAACGGAAGGCCTGACGGCCCATCGCCGGAGTGTTGAAACCCGACTGGGGCATTGAATATCAGTCCAGTGTTCCTGTCGAAGCGGTTGAGCCGATGGTACCGAACGTACCGTCACATTTCTGGGCTACACTTACAGGGTGCAGTCGTGTTCATGGCATTATGTTGAGTATTTCGTATGACGATATCATCTTCCCAACAAGATTCACGTTCTCTTGTGCGGCAAGAAATTGCAGCAATTGCTGGATATATCCCCGGTGAGCAACCACAGGATGCCGGCTGGACAAAACTCAACACGAATGAGAACCCGTACAGTCCTTCTGGAAATGTTGCAAAAGCTATTGCCGTTGCTTGCGAAGGTCGATCCCTTGCGAAATATCCAGACCCTTTTGCCAATCAGTTCAGGAAGCAGGCAGCAGACGTATTGGGAGTTCGTCCCGATATGATTCTCTGTGGGAATGGGAGTGACGACCTTCTTACCATTCTTGTTCGCTGCTATGTTGGAGTTGGGGATGCAATGAGAGTTCCCACGCCAAGTTATATTCTCTATCAAACGCTCGCAGATATTCAGGGCGTCCTCTGTGACAAAGTGGCATTTACCGATGATTGGTTATTGCCCGAATCCTTTGCGGCACCGAACACATCGACTGGTGAGCCTGTCAGGCTTGCAGTTGTTCCGAATCCCAACAGCCCATCAGGCACGCTGCTCCCACCAGAGCAACTTCTTGACCTTGCGGAACAACTGCCGTGTCCGCTGGTGGTCGATGAGGCCTACGGTGATTTTAGTGAGAGCAATTGTCTTGAATTGGTGGAGAAAAGCGACCGGATTATTGTGACGCGATCAATGAGTAAGTCGTACGCGTTGGCAGGAATTCGTTTTGGGTTTGCTGTCGCCCAGCCTGCCGTTATCGAACAACTCGCAAAAGTAAAAGACTCATACAATTGTGATGCCATAGCAATTGCAGCGGCGACCGCAGCAATTGCTGATCAGGGTTGGTTGAGAAAAAATCAGAGTGCAATCAGAGCGACACGAGCGAGGCTAGTCACCCAACTTCGGCAATTCGGTTTTTC